>NZ_JAAGPO010000156.1:0-26867 GCF_017104825.1 Burkholderia sp. Ac-20345
CGCGTTCCAGGCCGGCTTGCGCCGCGCGCAAGCCGGCCTGGAACGCGCGCGCGTTCGCCGCGGTCGCGTCGGCCGACTGGCCGGGGCGGTACAGCGCCGAGCCGAGCCCGAAACCGTTCGCGCCGGCGTCGAGGAACGGCTCCATGTTGTCGGGCGAGATGCCGCCGACCGGAATCAGCGGCACCGCTTGGTCGATCACCGCGCGCCACGCCTTCACGACATGCACGCCGAGCTGCTCGGCCGGAAACATCTTCAGCACATCGGCGCCGTTCGCGAGCGCCGCGAACGCTTCCGTCGGCGTCGCCACGCCCGGCGCGCTTGCGAGGCCTAGCTCGCGTGCGCGGCGGATCACGGCCGCGTCGCTGTGCGGCATCACGATCAGCGCGCCGCCCGCGTCCTGCACGCGGTCGACATACTCGGCGCGCAGCACGGTACCCGCGCCGACGATCGCATCGTCGGGCAGCGCACGCCGCAATGCCGCGATGCTGTCGAACGGGTCCGGCGAGTTGAGCGGCACCTCGACGATCCGGAAGCCGGCTTCATAGAGCGCATGGCCGTGGTCGGCCGCTTCGGCGGGCGTGATCCCGCGCATGATCGCGATCAGCGGGCACGCGTCGAACGCACGCATCAGCGCGGCATGGGGCGCGTACGGTGCGGGCAAGGTCAGGTCGGACGGCATCGAAGGTTCCTCTGCAAACAGTTCATTGGTCGGCGCAGACGGGCTCGCCGTCCGCGCGCACGAGCCCGGCGCGCGATGCGATCCGCCACAGGCCGCGGTCGGTCGCATGCGCGACGACGCGGGCGTGCGGGTGGCCGAATTCCTGGAGCGCATCGGCGTAGCGCGCGCACAGGCTGTCGTCGCCGATCAGCAGCAGCGGCTGGTCCGCGAGCGCGATGCCGCGCTCCGCGAGCATCGCGTCGAGCGCATTGAGCTCATGGCCGATCAGCAGCCCGGACAGGTAGTCGCCCTGCGCATCGGGTGCGAGCCGGTCGGTCAGGCCGAGCGTGCGCGTGCTGAAGATCGTCGCGAGCAGCCCCGTGCGCTGCGCGCCGCGCGCGACCGAGACGCCGCGCACGAACGCCGCGCGATCGGGCGACGCGCCGGCACGCATCGTGCGGCCGAGGATCGTGTGGTCGCGCAGCACCGCGAACAGCTCGCCCGTCATGAAGGTCTGGAAGCGCTCGATCAGCCCGTCCCTCACCCACGCCCACTTCGCATGGGTGCCCGGCAGGCCGATCAGTACCCCTGAACGATCGGTGCCAAGCATGGGATCGCTCGCGAGTGCACCGAATATCTGCGTTTCTTCACCGCGCATCACGTCGGGCAGTTCGCCCGTGGCGATGACGCCCGGCACGATCGAGATCGTCGTGCCGCGCGACGTCGTCACCGTGATGAGGCCTGCAACGAGCGCATCCGCGCCGGCCGGCACCGCGACGTACGGCGCCTCGCGCCAGCCCTGTGCGCTGCCGACCATCCCGGCGGCGAGCACCGGCAGGCCCGGCGTGCGGTCGAGCCAGTCGCCGCACGCTTCCTCGAACACCGCGTCGAACGCGCGCGCGCCGCCGCCCGGCACATGCATCACGCCCGCCGCGCGGCTGCGCGTGTCGATGAGCGCGCCGTGCGCGTCGTACAGATAAGCGCGCAGCGACGTCGTGCCCCAGTCGAGCGCGATCAGCGACGGGGTGGCGGTGCTGGTGTCCGGAACGGGCCGGGTCGAAGTCGTCATCGTTTGATCCTGCGGGTACCCTGCGGCGGGCTCCAGCCCAGTTCCGCGGAAATGGCTCGCGCTTCGCGCTGCACGAGCGGAATCAGTTCGTCCATCCGGTCGTGCGGCATGTACGGAATCGTGCTCGCGACCGACACGGCCGCGACGATCGCGCCCGATGCGTCGCGGATCGGCGCGGCCACGCAACGGATCGACGCCTCGTTCTCCTCGAGATCGAACGTATAGCCGCCGGCCGCGTAATGCGCCATGCGCTGCAGGAACGCGCTCGTCTCGGGCCGGTTGTCCGGCTTGAAATTGACGCCGGCAAGCGCACGACGGGCGGCCTCGAACAGCGAGCGCCAAGTGTCGGGATCGGTGTCGAGCATCATCGCCTTGCCGATACCGGTCGACGCGAGCGGCATCCGGTGGCCGACGCGTGAACGCATCTCGAGGCCGCGCGTGCCGGGAATCTTGTCGATGTACAGGACGTCGTCGCCGTCGCGCACGCCGAGATGGATCGTGTCGAGCGTCGCTTCCGCGAGCGCCTCGAGGTGCGGGCGCGCCACCGCGGTGAGCGGCATCTGCTCGAGCGCGATCGTGCCGAGCTCGATCAACTTCGGGCCGAGCAGGTAGCCGCCCTGCACCTGGCGCAGGTAGCGCGCCTGCACGAGGCTGCTGACGAGACGGTGCGTGGTGCTGCGCGTCGTGCCGAGCGCCGCGCCGATCGCGCGCATGTCGCGCGCGCCGTTCGCGATCGCCTCGAGGATCGCAAGACCGCGCAGCAGCGTCTGCGTGCCGGCCTGCTGCGCAGCGAGATCGAGCGGCGTGCTGGTCGCGCCGATGCTGTCGGTCAGCGACGCATCGTCCGGCGTCGCGCGCCGGGCGTCGAGGGCAAGTGTGTCGGGCATCTTGGTCATGGGGCGGGCTTCTTCAACGGAACCGGTGAAGCCGTTCGCGCGAGGCCGGAACTACGTCCGGCGTCGCGACGAGGCGGCGGTCGATGCACCGAATAAAGCGCCCGGCGAACTTCATGGAAGGTGTCTCCGTGTGCGTCGGGCGCCGCGCGATGCGTGGGTCCGAAGCTGTCGATGTGCTTCGGATTGTAGGAGCGCACGCACTCGTCTCCAATATTTGAATGCGTTGCCCAAATAATGAGAATTCGGCACGAATCCGCCGCGTACGCGACGTAACGGCGGCGCCATGTGCACGGGGGCGGAACCCGCCGTGTCGCAGGTTCCGCCCCCGTTTGTTCACCGCGCGCCGCGCTTACTGCTGGCTCGTGCTGCGTGCCTGCATGTAGCGCTGGACGTCCGCGAACGACACACGGCCGTTGCCGCCCGAGTCGATCTGCCGGAAGTGGTTCGCGACATAGCCGAGGCCGGCCGCGCGGGCCTGCGATTCGGTGATCGAACCCGTGTTCTGCGAGTCGGCCGCGCTGAACTGCTGCGCGAGCTTGCGCACCACCTGCGCATGCAGCGCGGCGCCCGTCGTCTGCGTGCCGGCGGTCGGCTTGCGCGCGGCCGGCGGCACGTACGGATCGCCGAGCTGCGCCTGGCGCGCGCGCACCGGTGCGGCGGCGTCGCTCGCCTGCGCGAACGCGGATACGGATGCTGCGGCGCCGACACATGCAAGCGCCGCGGCAACGACGATGAAACGATTCTTCATATCAGGCTCCAGTCTGGAATGAGGTCGTCGACGGCAGGCGCGGCGCCACCGCGGGCGCGCGTCGCCTGCCTTGCGCATCGCATCATTGCGCGGCCGCGTTGTAGAAGGTCACGAGGTCGGCTTTCTCCTGCGGACGCGACGTATCGTCGAGATAGACCATGTGTCCGCCCTGATAGTCCTTGATCGTCAGGTTCGGTTGCGTCCCGAGCCGCGCGAGGTCGAGCTCGGTCTGGTAGAACGGCGTCGCGATGTCGTGATACCCGTTCAGCGACAGCACCTTCAGTTGCGGATTCAGCGACAGCGCCGCGGCGAGATCGGGGATCGTGTCGGGCATCGCGAGGCCGTCGTGCGTCCAGTCCCACGTGTTGATCGCATTGCTGCTCAACGAATACGCCGACTGCGCGGTGTACTTCAGCTCGTTCGGCAGGTACTTGCCGATCGTGTCGGTGAACGGCTGCGTGATGTACGTGCTCGACGGGTCGCCGCCGGATGCCAGCGGGCTCGACACCGGCACGTTCACGCGGGCGTCGTAGCGGCCGATCAGCGTGCCCGGGATCAGCGACAGCTGGAAGCTGTTGTCGAAGAAGGTCGGGATCACGTTGAAGTTCGCGTTCCACAGCGACTGCTTCACGCCGGTCGAATTCACCATCGTCGTGACGAGGGTCGGCGGCGGCGGCGTATGGCTCGCCAGGTACGCGTTCACGGCAGGCGCGTAGCTGCCGGCCGTCAGCAGGCGCATCTGGTCCGCATACTGCGGCAGGCTCGACGGGTTCGGGTTGTCGAGCTGGTAGTACGCGCCGACGGTGCCATAGGACGGCACGAAGCCCGCGCAACTCACCGGGCTCGACCCGTTGTTCGAGTTGCCGATGTAGTCGCTCGCCATGTCGCAGTTCACGTTGTAGTTCAGGATCGACGACTGCAGCACGATGCCGGCGAGCTTCACGCCGGCCGTCTCGAGCAGGTTCGCGAGCACGTCGGTGCGCGGCGTGCCGTACGATTCGCCGAACAGGTATTTCGGCGAATCGTTGCGCTGGTTCACGGCGATGTAGCGCGTCACGAAATCGCGGAACGCGGCACCGTCCTGGTCGACGCCCCAGAACGTCTGGTTCGTGTTCGGCGCGACCGCTTCGGAGAAGCCGGTGCCGATCGCATCGACGAACACGAGGTCGGTCGTGTCGAGCAGGCTTTCCTGGTTGTCGACGAACGGGAACGTCGACGTGTTCGCGTTCGGGTCGCCCGTCTGGATCCGCCGCGGGCCGAACGAGCCGAGGTGCAGCCACACCGATGCCGAGCCGGGGCCGCCGTTGTACAGGAACGTGACGGGCCGCTTCGCCGCGGGCTGGTTGTCGGCCGTATAGGCGACATAGAAGAACGATGCCTCGGGCGCACCGGTCTGCGGATTGCGCGCGACGAGGTGGCCGGCGGTGGCCGTGTAGCGGATCGTCTTGCCGTTGATGGTGATCTGGTGATGCGTGACGGCGGCCTTTTCAACCGCGGCGGAGGCGTCGAGCGACGCGTTCGCGCTCGACGAATAACTGTTCGGATCGTTGTACGCCCTGTCCACCTGACTGGCGGGATCGGCTGAGCTGTTGGCGCTGGCAGTAGCGGACGAGGTCACGTCGTCGTTGCAGGCCGTCAGAATCAGCGAAGAAAACACCACTCCCAACAACAGCTTCGCTTTGCTCGCTGGCATCGTTGCTTTCCTTCTCTCGGATGTTTTTGTGTCGAGCAGCCGGATAAGCCGCCCCCCGCCTCGATTGCGGCCGATAAGCCGAGGCGCTGGCCAATATACGCGAGCCCGTCAGCTTTGAAAAATTTTGAAATATTTGGCCGGCAGCCGGTGCGGCGCACACCTTTCAGGAATACTTCGATTCGCGAAACGTTGCATTTCACGTGCCTTTCACGGACTTTCGCGTTTACTTCGGGAAACTAAAAATCCCTGAATTTCGCGCCATATCGGCTAACAAAATCGCACGACGTCCGATATTGCTCAGCAAAACGAAATAGACGAATTCGTCTAAAGGATGTGGCCCGAAATGCGCGCGACATGAATGCGCTGCAGCGCACAAACGGCTCGAGAGCGGCGCATGAGTGTCGAAACGGTCAATGCGACGGCGCGAGCGCGCCGCCGTTCACTCCGATTGCGGCAGTTCGGCCGCACCCATCCGGCGGGCAATGACGGCCGCGCGCTGCGCCTGGTAGCCCGAGCCGCGGTGCGCGTCGAACCAGCGCGGCTTCGGCAGCATCACCGCGAGGCGCGCCGACTGCCACGCGCCGAGCCGGCTCGCGGGAATCCGGTAGTAATAGCGTGCGGCCGCCTCGGCGCCGTACACGCCGCGTCCCCACTCGACGGAATTCAGGTAGATCTCGAAGATCCGCTCCTTGTCGAGCACCGTTTCGAGCATCCACGTGATGATGAGCTCCTGCCCCTTGCGGATGTAGCTCTTCTCGCGCGACAGGAACAGGTTGCGCGCGAGCTGCTGCGTGATCGTCGAGCCGCCCGCGACGATCTTGCCGCGTGCCTTGTTCTTCTCCCACGCCTGCAGGATCGCGTCGACGTCGTAGCCGTTGTTGGTTGCGAAGGTCGAATCTTCCGACGCGATCAGCGCGCGCTTCAGGTTGCGCGAGATCTGGTCGTACGGCACCCACTGGTGCTGGATCTGCGCGGGCGGCTTGTCGCGCGACAGCCACCACGCGTCAGTGCGCATGAACGCAGTCGAGCCCGGGTTCACGAACGACCACAACGCGATCTGCGCGAGATAGAACAGTTGCGTCGCGAGCCACGCGAGCGCGAACACCGAGCCCGCGTAGACGATCCAGCGGGTCGGGCTCACCGTCCGCGTGTGCTGCGTGCCGCTCACCGCCGCCACGTGCCGCGCTCCGATCAGCTCGCCGCGAGCGCCTGGCGCAGCGCAGCCAGCACCGGTGCGCCGTCCGGCCGCACACCGCGCCAGATGAAGAACGACTCGGCCGCCTGCTCGACGAGCATCCCAAGCCCGTCGGCCGTGCGTGCGCCGAGCGACGCCGCATGCTGCATGAATACCGTCGGCTGCGCGCCGTACATCATGTCGTACGCGAGCGTGCCCGCGCCGAATGCTGCCGCGTCGCACTCCGGCAGCGCGGCATCGAGGCTGCCAGCCGTCGCGTTGATCACCACGTCGTACGGCTCCGCGCGCACGACATCGGGGCCGCCGCCCGCGAGCGTGCAGCCCGCATCGTGCGCGGCCTGCATGAACTGGCCGACGAGTGCCTCGGCCTTGCTCGCGGTACGGTTCACGATCGTGATCGACAGCGGTGCCCGGTCGAGCAGCGGCAGCACGACACCGCGCGCCGCGCCACCCGCGCCGAGCAGCAGGATGCGTGCGCCCGCCAGCGACACGCCGAGATTCGCTTCGATGTCGCGCACAAGGCCGACACCGTCGGTGTTGTCGCCGTGGATGCGGCCATCGGCGTCGATGCGCAGCGTATTCACCGCACCCGCCGCCGCCGCGCGCGGCGACAGCGTGTCGGCGAGCGCATGCGCGTCGAGCTTGAACGGCACCGTCACGTTCGCGCCGCGACCGCCTTCGGCAACGAACGCGCGCACGGCGGCGTCGAAACCGTCGACCGGCGCGAGCCGGTGCGTGTATTCGACCGGCTCGCCGGTCTGCGCGGCGAACTGCGCGTGGATGAACGGCGACTTGCTGTGCGCCACCGGATTGCCGAACACTACATAGCGGTCGGCGCCGCTCGTCGACGCAGCCGCGGTCATGATGCGCGCCCCTCTTCACTCGTGTTGCCGCTCGCGGCTTCGCCGCCTTCACCGGCCGCCGCGCCGTCCGCTTCCGCCAGCGCTTCGGCTTCGGTTTCGGCCGTCGCGTCTTCGGCGTCGATCAGCGTGTCGTCACCGCCTTCGGCGTCATCCTCTTCCTCTGCCGCGTCGCCGCTCGTCACGGTCGGCGCATCGAGCACGTTCAGCAACCGCACCGACGCCTCGATCGTCAGCTCGTCGAGCGACATCACGTCGAGCAGCACGCGCGTGCCGCGCGCATGCACGCCGAGGCCCGGCACGTGCAGCAGCAGCGGAATTTCCTCGAGGCGCACCAGGTCGCCCTTCACGACGCTCGCGACGACCTGCTTCTTCTGCTCCTGCGCAAGCCAGCGCAGGCACCAGAAATACTCCATCCGGCGCTGGTAGTCGGCGTAGGCCGTGTAGGTGTCGTCGAAGCCCTGCACGACCGCGTACAGGTCGGCGTCCTTCGGCTTGAACGGTGCGGCGAGCTTCGCGGTGACGCCATGCTGCACGCATGCAAGGAGTTGCCACTGGTTCACGAGGTCGACGTAGCGGCGCAGCGGCGACGTACTCCACGCGTACTGCGCCACGCCGAGGCCTTCGTGCGGCGCGGCCGTCGTCTGCATCCGCGTGCGCTTCGGGCCCGGTGCGCCGAAGCCGCGCTGCGAGCGGTAGATGCCCGGCACCGTGTGGTCGTGCAGGAATGCACCCCAGGTCGAGTTCGCAAGGATCGCGAGCTCCGACACGATCAGGTCGAGCGGCGACCCGCGGCGGCGCGGCGTAATCGACACGTGCTCGCCGTCGACGTAGAAGTTGTAATCGGTGTTGCGCTGCACCTCGCGCTTCAGGCCGTAGCCCGCGCGCGCGACCTGGCGCTTCTCGAACAGCGCCTGCGCGAGCGGCCACAGCACGGCGATGTCATCCTTGTGCGGATAGTCGCCGGTGCCGGCCGCGAGCGTCTCTTCGTTGACGAGCTCGTCGAGGTGGTTGTGCCGCAGGTTGTTCTTCACGAACACGAGCTCGGCGCGCGTCTCGTTCGCGACGATCTCCTGCGTTTCGCGGTTGACGATGATGTACAGCGACAGCGCCGGGCGGTAATCGCCTTCCTTCAGCGTGAACACGTCGACGACGTCGTCCGGCAGCATCGTGATCTTGTCGCCCGGCATGTAGACGGTCGACAGGCGCGTGCGCGCGATCGCATCGACCTCGTCGCCGCGCACGATGCCGAGCGCCGGCGCCGCGATGTGCACGCCGATCCGCACGCGGCCGTCGGCCAGGTGCTCGACCGAGAACGCGTCGTCGATTTCGGTCGTCGTGATGTCGTCGATCGAGAACGCCTGGACGTCCGCGCGCGGCAGGTCGTCCGGCAGTGCGCCGACCGAGACGGCCGGAAAGCCCGTGCCGTGCGGGAAGAACTCCGCGAGGAAGCGCGCCTCGTGCAGCGCACGCGGCGACGCGATGCCGCCGCAGTCGAGCATCAGCCGCGCCGGCGACACGCCGCGCGCACCGGCCGCCGCCTCCATCGCCTTGTATTCGATCGCGTTCTTGTCCGGCCGCGTCAGCAGCCCGAGCACCTTGCCCGCGAACGCGTCCGGCAGCTTGCCTGCCTTCAGCTCCTCTTCATACTGCACCTGCACGAGCGCCTGCTGGCGCTTGCGCTCGAGCGACGCGAGCGCCATCTTGAGCTGCTCTTCCGGCGCGCGCTGGTACTGGCCGCGCCCCTTGCGGCGGAAGTAGACGGGCGAGCCGTGCAGCCGCAACACCAGCGCCGCACGCTCGACCGGGCCGTACGTCGCGCCGAAGTATTCCGCGGCCAGCGCCGTATACGCGAACTCGTCGGCCGGCGCGCATTCCCACAGGAAGTCCAGGTCGATCTGCTGCGCGGCCGTGTCGGCCTCCTGCATCAGTTCGCCTGCGGCCGGCTTGTCGAATTCGATCAGCACGTCTTTCGCGCGCACCTTCGCACGCCGCCCGCCGGGCAACTCGACCTGAAATGCGTCACCCTGGCGCGACAGCACGCTGCCCGCCTTGAAACTGCCCGATTCCTCGAAGAAAACGTTCACTCAGTACTCTCGTTCAGACTGCCGGGCGCCGCGTCGGCGGCGCCGCATGATGATGGGAATTCGATCGGCCTATGGCCGGTTTAAGACGTCTTTCCGTCGCAAAAGGCGAGAACGTCGTCGACATAGTCGGCAAATTCGCTGATCCCGTGATCGCTGCCTTCGATCACGCGTGTTTTCGCGCCCGGGTAATGCGCGAGCATCTCGCGGTAATCGAGCACTTCGTCACCGGTCGCCGCGAACAGATAGTAGCGTTCGGCACGCGTGATCGCCGGCACGCGCAGCGCATCGAGCTCATGCAGGTGACGGCGCTCGACGACGATCGTGCCGCCGCCGTGGTACAGAGGCTGTTCGCCCAGATGCTGCTCGAGATCGCGCTGCGGCACGATGGCCGGATTCAGCAGCACGGCCTTCCAGCCGTGCTTTTCGGCCAGCCACGTGGCGTAATAGCCGCCGAGCGAGCTGCCGACGACAGTCACGTCGCGCGCGCCGGCCACCTCGGCTTCCGCGACCGCAATCGCTTCGAGCGGCGACACCGACAGCGACGGGCACCGCCACTCGTCGGTGCGCCCGAGCTCGACGATGCGCGCGGCGAGCTGGCGCGACTTCTGGGATTCCGGTGACGACCGGAAACCGTGCAGATACAGGATCACGTGCGGCTCCCGAGCGCATCGAGCAGCTTCTGGTGCACGCCACCGAAGCCGCCGTTGCTCATCACGAGCACGTGGTCGCCAGGGCGGGCGGCTGCGACGACGGACTTCACCAGCAGGTGCAGATCGTCGAATGCGTGCGCCTTCTCGCCCAGCGGTGCCAGCGCCTCGGCCAGATTCCAGCCGAGCGCGTCGCGCCCGGTCGGCGCGCCGTAACCGAACACGAGATCGGCGTCGGCCAGGCTCGCCGGCAATTGCGACTTCATCACACCCAGCTTCATCGTGTTCGAACGCGGCTCGAGCACCGCGAGGATGCGGGCATTCTGGCGGCCGATGCGTGCACGAAGGCCGGCGATCGTGGTGTCGATCGCGGTCGGATGGTGCGCGAAGTCGTCGTAGACGGTCACGCCGTCCACACTGCCGCGCACTTCCATGCGGCGCTTCACGTTACGGAACGACGCGAGGGATTCGGCCGCCTGCGCAGGCGGCACGCCGACGTGGCGCGCGGCGGCGATCGCCGCGAGCGCGTTCATCCGGTTGTGATCGCCCTGCACCTGCCACGCGACTTCGCCGACCCGTTCCGCATGCGAATACACCGCGAAGCGCTCGTCGACCGGCACGCCGTCCTCGGCCGGCAGCGCCTGCCAGCCGCCGTCGACACCGAACCGCTCGACCTCGCTCCAGCAGCCGCGCGCCAGCACGCGCTCGAGCGCGTCCGAGCGGCCGTTCGTGACGATCCGGCCGACACCGGGCACGGTGCGCACGAGATGGTGGAATTGCGTCTCGATCGCGGCGAGATCCGGGAAGATGTCGGCGTGATCGAATTCAAGATTGTTCAGCACGGCGGTGCGCGGCCGGTAGTGGACGAACTTCGAGCGCTTGTCGAAGAACGCCGTATCGTATTCGTCGGCCTCGATCACGAAGAAGCTCGAATCGGTGAGCCGCGCCGACACGCCGAAGTTCAGCGGCACGCCGCCGATCAGGAAGCCCGGGTTCAGGCCCGAGTCTTCCAGCAGCCACGCGAGCATCGACGACGTGGTCGTCTTGCCGTGCGTGCCGGCGACCGCGAGCACCCACTTGCCGGCCAGCACGTGCTCGCCGAGCCATTGCGGGCCCGACACGTACGGCAGGCCGCGATCCAGGATCGCCTCCATCAGCGGATTGCCGCGCGTGACGACGTTGCCGATCACGAACAGGTCCGGTTTCAGGTCGATCTGCTCGGCGCCGTAGCCCTCGATCAGCGTGATGCCCTGCGCCTCGAGCTGCGTGCTCATCGGCGGATAGACGCCCGCGTCGCAACCCGTCACCGTGTGGCCCGCCTCGCGCGCGAGTACGGCGAGACCGCCCATGAAGGTGCCGCAGATGCCAAGAATGTGGATGTGCATAGATGAATGCTTTCGCGCCGCCGGGCGCCGTCGATTCAGAAAGGATGTGTGTGCGGCGCGGCGGACGGGCCGTGCGGCCGGCGCCCGGCCAACGGCTTTTGCCGCGACACAAAGGACACTATTGTAACTGACGGCCTGCCGTGCCCGGCGGCCCGAACGCTGCGCGCGAGCGGCGCCGGCACGCCGGGCGGCAGGCGGCCGCACCCGCGCTCGGGCCCTGCGGCGATCGAGTATGATTGCCGGATCATGTCTCGCAAAACCCTTCTCGACCCGCGGCGCGTCCGCGAGGAAATCGCCCAGTCCGCCGCGCGCCTGATCGCGGAGGACGGCCTGGACTATGCCGGCGCGAAACGCAAGGCCGCGCGCCAGTTGCTGGGCGATACGCGCGTTGCCGGCGAATGGCTGCCGGATAACGACCAGATCGAGGAAGAACTGCGCGAGTACCTCGCCCTGTTCCAGGGCGACACGCAGCCGGATGAACTGCGCCGCCTGCGTGAAGTCGCGCTCGACTGGATGCGCCGGCTCGCCGAGTTCCATCCTTATGTGACGGGCGCCGTGCTGAACGGCACCGCGAACGCGCATTCGGATATCCATTTGCAGGCATTCACCGACAACCCGAAGGACGTCGCGATCTACCTGCTGAACCAGAGCGTCCAGTACGACGTATCCGAGACGCGGCACTTCGCGGGTCGCGCCGACGTCGAGACGCTCAGTTTCCTGTGGCGCCCACGGCGCGACGTGGATGCAATCGGCATCCACCTCGCGCTCTATGCGAGCGACGACCTGCGCGGCGCGGTCAAGGCCGACGCGCGCGGCCGGGTCGCCCGTGCGGATGCCGCCGTGCTGCGTGCGCTCGTCGAAGCAGGCAAGGCCCCTTCCGAACCGGAATGATTCAACGATGATGATGAAACGCATGCTGGCGCTCGCGGCCGTCGCGGCCGCCGCCGTTGCCGGCGGGCTCGCCGCCGGCCATTGGTTCCGCGGCACCGCCGATGACGGCGTCGCCGTCGCCGCACCCGCCGCACACGGCAGCCCGGTCGAACAGTTGTGGGCGGCATCGCTGACGGGCACCGACGGCAAGCCGGCCACGCTGTCCGCCTTCAAGGGCCAGAAGGTCGTCATCAATTTCTGGGCGTCATGGTGCGGCCCGTGCGTCGAGGAGATGCCGGAGCTGGTCGCGCTGTCGCACCAGTACAAACAGAAAGGCATCCGTTTCGTCGGGATCGGCGTCGATTCCGAACAGAACGTGAAGAACTTTCTGCAGAAGGTGAAGGTCGACTACCCGGTCTTCGTCAGCGGATATGCGGGCGCCGATCTGGCCCGTAATTTCGGAAATACCGCCGGCGCGTTGCCGTTTACGGTCGTCATCGACGCAACCGGCAAGATTCGCGAGACAAAATTGGGACAAATCCAACCGGCCGAGCTGAAAAAGACGCTGGACGCGCTGTAACCTGCCCAAACGGCGGCCCGCACGTTGGCGGCGATTTGCCCGTCGATCGCCGCAATTTCGCGTGAATTCGCCGATACTTTGCATGCGTGCCGGTAATTCTTGCAGGCCCTGCGCGCTCAGCCGTTCGGCAAAACTAGACAAATTTCTCTAAATAGCGCTAAAGTTCGCGCAATTCCGCAGAAATAGAAGCGACCATGACACGATTGCTGGTGTTGCACGGCCCCAACCTGAACCTTCTCGGCACCCGGGAACCGGAGGTGTACGGCCGCGTCACGCTTGCACAGATCGATCAGGCGCTTGCCGCGCGCGCCCGGGAAGCCGGCGCCGAACTGTCGTCGTTCCAGAGCAACCATGAAGGTGCGCTGGTCGACCGCATCCAGGCCGCGCGGGAGGAACAGACCGATTTCATCCTGATCAATCCGGCCGCGTATACGCACACGAGCGTCGCGATCCGGGACGCGATCGCCGGCGTTGGCATCCCGTTCGTCGAGGTTCACCTGTCGAACGTGCATCGCCGCGAAGCGTTCAGGCACCACTCCTACTTTTCCGACCAGGCCGAAGGCGTGATCTGCGGGCTCGGCTGGAAAGGTTATCTGTACGCGCTCGAGTACGCGCTGGACAAGCTGCAAGGCACGTCGCGCGGCTGATTTCGCGATCTAGATTCAGCGCCGGCCCCTCACCGGCGCTTTCACGTATTGAAAGGGGAATTCCCGATGGATCTTCGTAAGCTGAAAACTCTGATCGACCTCGTTTCCGAATCCGGCATCTCCGAGCTGGAAGTGACGGAAGGCGAAGGCAAGGTGCGCATCGTCAAGAACGCGCCGCCGGTCTACGTGCAGCCGACGGCTGGGTATGTCCCGCAAGTCAGCGCGCCCGTTCCGTCGGCCGCGCTGCCGACCGACGGCGCCGCCGCGCCGGCCGCAGGCGGCGCAGCCGCACCGGCTGTCCCGCAGGGCCACGTCGTGACGTCGCCGATGGTCGGCACGTTCTATCGTGCGCCGTCGCCGGGCGCGGATCCGTTCGTCCAGGTGGGCGACACGGTCAAGGAAGGCCAGACGATCTGCATCATCGAAGCGATGAAGCTGCTCAACGAGATCGAGTCGGACAAGGCCGGCGTGATCAAGGAAATCCTCGTCGAGAACGGCCAGGCCGTCGAATACGGCCAGCCGCTTTTCGTGATCGGCTAAGTCCGCCGCGCGGCCTGCGGGCCGCGCGCCGCCGATGCCCGCCAGGCGCCGTTCGCGCGCCCCTCGAAGAGACGAATACTCGCTATGTTTGAAAAAATCCTCATTGCCAATCGCGGTGAAATCGCGCTGCGCATCCAGCGTGCGTGCCGCGAGCTCGGCGTCAAGACGGTGGTCGTCTACTCGGAAGCCGACAAGGAAGCCAAGTACGTGCGCCTCGCGGACGAAGCCGTCTGTATCGGCCCGGCCCCGTCGAACCTGAGCTACCTGAACATGCCGGCGCTGATCAGCGCCGCGGAAGTGACTGACGCCGAGGCGATTCACCCCGGCTACGGCTTCTTGTCGGAAAACGCCGATTTCGCGGAACGCGTCGAGCAGTCGGGCTTCACGTTCATCGGCCCGCGCCCGGAAACGATCCGCATGATGGGTGACAAGGTCACCGCGAAGCAGACGATGATCAAGACCGGCGTGCCGTGCGTGCCGGGCTCGGAAGGCGCGTTGCCGGACGATCCGAAGGAGATCGTCAAGATTGCGCGCGCGATCGGCTATCCGGTCATCATCAAGGCGGCAGGCGGCGGTGGCGGGCGCGGGATGCGCGTCGTGCATACCGAGGCCGCGCTCGTCAACGCGGTCAACATGACCCGCGAGGAAGCCGGCCGTGCGTTCGGCAACCCGCAGGTGTACATGGAGAAGTTCCTCGAGAACCCGCGCCACATCGAAATCCAGGTGTTGTCCGACGCGTACAAGAACGCGATCTGGCTCGGCGAGCGCGATTGCTCGATGCAGCGCCGCCACCAGAAGGTGATCGAGGAAGCGCCGGCACCCGGCGTTCCGCGCCGCCTGATCGACCGCATTGGCGACCGCTGCGCGGACGCGTGCAAGAAGATGGGCTACCTCGGCGCGGGCACGTTCGAATTTCTGTACGAAAACGGCGAGTTCTACTTCATCGAGATGAACACGCGCGTGCAGGTCGAGCACCCGGTATCGGAGCTGATCACGGGCGTCGACATCGTGCAGGAACAGATCCGCATCGCGGCCGGCGAGAAGCTCTCGCTGCGCCAGCGCGACATCCAGTTCCGCGGACATGCGATCGAATGCCGGATCAACGCCGAAGATCCGTTCAAGTTCACGCCGTCGCCGGGCCGGATCACGTCGTGGCATACGCCGGGCGGCCCCGGCGTGCGCGTCGATTCGCACGCCTACAATGGCTATTTCGTGCCGCCGAACTATGATTCGATGATCGGCAAGCTGATCACCTACGGCGCGACGCGCGAGCAGGCAATCAGCCGGATGCGCATCGCGCTGTCGGAAATGGTCGTCGAAGGCATCCAGACCAACATCCCGCTGCACCGCGAGCTGATGATCGATTCGAAGTTCGTCGAAGGCGGCACCAGCATCCACTACCTCGAAAACCGGCTCGCCCAGAAGCAGCAGGTCGCACCGGAAGAAGCGTAAGCATGAGCTATCGCGAACTCGTCGTCGAACTGGCCCGTGAGCATGCGGAGGCGCTGTCCGATGCGCTGCTCGAACTCGGCGCGCTGTCGGTGTCCGTGGAAGACGCCGACGCCGACACGCCCGACGAACAGCCGCTCTTCGGCGAGCCGGGCCTCGTGCCCGACCGCACCGCATGGCAGCACTCGCGCGTGGTCGCGCTGCTCGCGGCCGACCACGAACCGGCCGTGCTGCTCGCGGCAGCCGCGAACGAAATCGGCGTCGCCGACACGCCGGCGTTCACCGTCCGCGAGGTCGAGGAACAGGACTGGGTGCGGCTCACGCAATCGCAGTTCGAGCCGATCCCGATCGGCGAGCGGATCTGGGTCGTGCCGTCGTGGCACGATGCGCCCGATCCCGATGCGCTCATCCTCGAACTCGATCCGGGCCTTGCATTCGGCACCGGCAGCCACCCGACCACGCGCCTGTGCATGGAATGGCTCGAGCAGTCGGTGAAGCCCGGCCAGTCGGTGCTCGACTACGGCTGCGGCTCGGGCATTCTCGCGATCCTCGCGAAGAAATGCGGGGCGAACCCCGTCATCGGCATCGACATCGATCCGCAGGCGGTCGAATCGGCGCGGCAGAACAGCGAACGCAACCGTGCTGAAGTCACGTACGGCCTGCCCGATGCATGTCCGGACGGCGAATTCGACATCGTCGTCGCGAACATCCTGTCGAACCCGCTGAAGCTGATGGCGTCGATGCTCGCATCGAAGGTCAAGCCGGGCGGGCGCATCGCGCTGTCGGGCGTGCTTGCGCGCCAGGCGGACGAAGTCGCGGCCGTCTACGCACGCTACGTCGACATCTCGGTCTGGCGCGAACACGAAGGTTGGGTATGCCTTGCCGGAACCCGGCGCGAAAGCCATTAGAATAGCGCTGTCCTTCACTCTGGCCAGCAGGCCGCCCGGCTCGACATGCTTCTTGCGACGCGCTGCCCTCATTGCGAAACCGTCTTCCGGCTGCAGCAGGAACAGCTCTCGCTGCACCAAGGGCTCGTGCGCTGCGGGCACTGCCACGAAGTCTTCAACGCATCCGAGTCGCTCGTTCCCGAGCACGCGCAGCAGCCCGAGCCGGTCCTGGCCGAACCGGCTGCCGCGCCGGACGACGGCGACGCGCACCATCAGGCCCCGCCTCGGCTGTTCACCGCCGAAGCGCCGGCCGGATCACCTTCGGACACCGATTACAAGCCGGAAGGCTGGGACATGTGGGCGCCGTGGCTCGATGCCGGCGTCGACCCGTCGCTGCAGCACAGCGTGCAGACCGTGCGCACCGAGCCGCTGATCCCGCTCGCACTTCCGTCCACCGAAGCCGGTGTCGTTCACCTGTCGGGCACACCCGCACCGTTCGCGCCCTCCCCGGCCGAGCTGGACACCTCCGCTGCCGTCGCGCACCCAGCCGAATCGCTGCAGACGCAGACGCAACAGGACACCGAACCATCGGCCGCGGCCGTCGAACGCGACTCACGTGAGCCCCGCTTCGTCGCCCACCTTCCATCGGACGCAGATACCGCTCGCGATACCGCCGAACCCGTCGGCACCGCACACTTCGCCGTGCCGGACGACGAACGCGCGCCGCGCGAACCGCGTTTTGCGTTCGCACCGGCACCGGCCGTCGCCGTCGCCGAAGCAGAAACCGGATCCGAACCCGACACCGGCTCCGGCACCGCTCGGCACGACGAGACGCCAGCCGCGACCACCAACGCGCCGGCCGCACCGTTTCCCGCTGCGCTGACCGACGACGATCGTCCGCACTTCGCCGTCACGCGCGAGACGCGCGCGCCGCAGCGGCGCGGCATGCTCGGCGGCTTTTTCGGCGGCCTCGTCGCTGCCGTACTGGCCGTGCTGCTCGTCACGCAACTCGCGTGGTGGCAACGCGAATCGCTGATGATCTACTGGCCCGTCACGCAGGGCTGGTTCCGGCAGGCCTGCGCGCCGCTCGGCTGCAAGGTCGCGCCGCCGCGCGCGATCGACGGCCTGCGGCTCGACGCCACCGACCTGCGCCAGCTCGACGGCCCGCGCGAGCTCGAGCTGAAGGTGCCGCTGACGAACCGCTACCGCGTCGCACTCGCCTACCCGTCGCTCGAGCTGACGCTGCTCGACGACACGAATCACGTCACCGTGCGTCGCGTACTCGCGCCGCGCGACTACGTGCGCCCGGGCACGCCGATCGACGCCGGGCTGCCGCCCGGCACGACGCAGACGATGGTCGTCCGCCTCGAAACGAACGGCACGCCCGCCTCGAATTTCCGCGTCCAGATTTTCTATCCGTGACGCGCCGCGGCGCGCACATGCGCGCCCGTCTCAACCCGCGCGCCCGAGCGGCGCGCTATTTCGGAGCACGAACATGAGCAAAGTTACGCTGGGTGGCAACCCGATCGATCTCGCCGGCACGTTCCCGGCCGTCGGCGCACAAGGCGCCGACTTCAAGCTGGTCGGCAAGGATCTCGCCGACCTGTCGCTCGCCAGCTTCGCCGGCAAGCGCAAGGTGCTGAACATCGTCCCGAGCCTCGACACGCCGACCTGCGCGACGTCGACCCGCAAGTTCAACGAAGCCGCATCGTCGCTCGACAACACGGTCGTCGTCGTCGTGTCCGCCGACCTGCCGTTCGCCGCTACGCGCTTCTGCACGACCGAAGGCCTCGAGAATGTCGTGACGGCTTCGACGTTCCGCACCGGCCGCGCGTTCGCGAACGCGTACGGCGTCGACGTGACGAGCGGCCCGCTGAACGGCCTGACCGCACGCGCGGTCGTCGTGCTCGACGCGCAGGACAAGGTGATCCATGCGGAACTCGTCGGCGAAATCAAGGACGAGCCGAACTACGATGCAGCGCTCGCCGCACTGAAGTAAGCTTTCTTTCGCTTTCCCCTGCCGCGCCGCGCCTTTCGCGCGGCGTTGTCGCGCAGGGTCCCTCATTTCTACAGGAACGCACACCTTGGCTACGTTGATTTGCGGCTCGATCGCCTACGATTCCATCATGACCTTCGAGGGGCGGTTCCGCGAGCACATCCTGCCCGACCAGGTGCACCTCATCAACCTGAGCTTCCTCGTGCCGACGATGCGCCGCGAATTCGGCGGCTGCGCAGGCAACATCGCGTACGCGCTGCACCTGCTCGGCGGCGATGCGCGGATCATGGGGACGGTAGGCGCGCTCGACGCTCAGTCGTATCTCGACCGGCTCGACCAGCTCGGCCTGCGCCGCGATCACGTTCGCGTGCTGCCCGACACGTATACGGCGCAGGCGATGATCACGACCGATCTCGACAACAACCAGATCACGGCGTTCCACCCGGGCGCGATGATGCAGTCGCACCTGAACCACGCGGGCGACGCGCCGGGCATCAAGCTCGCGATCGTCGGCCCTGACGGCTTCGACGGGATGGTGCAGCACGTGGAAGAACTCGCCAAGGCCGGCGTACCGTTCGTGTTCGATCCGGGCCAGGGCCTGCCGCTGTTCGACGGTGCGACGCTGCGCCGCAGCATTGAACTTGCGACCTATGTAGCGGTCAACGACTACGAGGCCAAGCTGGTGAGCGACAAGACGGGATGGTCCGAAGATGAAATCGCCAGCCGGGTCGACGCGCTCGTCATCACACGTGGCGAGCACGGCGCGACCATCCGCCACAAGCAGGGTACGGAGCAGATCCCTGTCGTGCCGGCCGAGCGCATCTCCGATCCGACCGGCTGCGGCGATGCCTTCCGGGGTGGCCTGCTGTACGGCATCGAGCACGGCCTCGACTGGGCAACCACGGGCCGCCTCGCGAGCCTGATGGGCTCGATCAAGATCGCCCACCAGGGGCCCCAGACTTACGTACTGACGCGCGCCGAGATCGACGCGCGTTTCGAGACTGCATTCGGTTACAGTCTCAAATGAATATTGTGGGAGAGCAAAGATGTTGACGAAAAAGACCCTCACGCTCGCGGCCATGCTGACGGCCTCGCTGACGCTCACCGGCTGCTTCACTGCACCCGGCTCGGCGGATGTCTATAGCGTCGGCCAGGCGCAGCGTGAACAGACGGTCCGCATGGGTACGGTCGAAAGCGTCCGTGCGGTGCGCATCCAGTCCGACGGCGGCGGCAGCGCGATCGGCACGCTCGGCGGCGGCGCACTCGGTGCGGTGGCAGGCAGCGCGATCGGCGGCGGCAAGGGGTCGATCCTGACCGCGATCGCCGGCGGTCTCGTCGGCGCGGTCGCGGGCAACGCGGTCGGCGAAAACCTCAGCACGGCGAACGGTGTCGAAATCACCGTGCGCCTCGACAACGGCGATCTGCGCTCGATCACGCAGGCGGCAAGCGGCGAAGCGTTCCGCGCCGGCGAGCGGGTTCGACTGCTGTCGAGCGGCGGCGTCACGCGCGTCACGCACTAACAGGTACCTCAGCACGCGGCGCAAGCCGCGGTCGAACGCATGTGCGAAGCTGCACATGCGTTTTTTTTCGTCCGTACTCGCCGCAGCCGGCATACGGGCACCCGGCATACGGGCACCGGCGCACGAGCACCCCACACATCGGCAAAGAAGGACGAAAAAAATCCCGCCACCTGAGCCAGATGGCGGGACTGATTGAGTAGCGCTACTCAACCCACGGACACCACGTGAGTGTCCGGGTGGTACAGGTCAGCCTCGATTACGGACGGCTGCCGGTCGGGAACGGCCATGCCGCTGCCGGGTTGAGCGCGGTCTTCACGCCCGATGCCGGCGCAACCGATGCGGTCGACGCGGTCGTTGCCGGCGCAGCCTTCTTCACGACGGCCTTCTTCGGAGCAGCAGCCTTCTTCGGAGCAGCAGCCTTCTTCGCAGCAGCCGGAGCGGGAGCCGGAGCAGCAGCGGCAGCCTTCTTCGCCGGAGCAGCGGCCTTCTTCGCAGGGGCAGCCTTCTTCGCAGCAGGCGCAGCCTTCTTCGCGGCAGCCTTCTTCGCAGGCGCAGCCTTCTTCGCAGCAGCCTTCTTCGCCGGCGCGGCCTTCTTCGCAGCAGCCTTCTTAGCCGGTGCGGCCTTCTTCGCAGCAACCTTCTTCACTGCGACTTTCTTGGCTGCAACCTTCTTCGCTGCGGCCTTCTTCGCCGGTGCCGCCTTCTTCGCAGCAACCTTCTTCACTGCGACCTTCTTGGCTGCAACCTTCTTCGTTGCGACCTTCTTAGCAGCAACCTTCTTCACTGCTGCCTTCTTCGCCGGTGCTGCCTTCTTCGCGGCAACCTTCTTCACCGCGACCTTCTTGGCAGCAACCTTCTTCACTGCAGCGGCCTTCTTCGCCGGCGCAGCAGCCTTCTTCGCAGCGACCTTCTTCACTGCGGCCTTCTTTGCAGCCGGTTTCTTCTTGGCAAGTGCCATGTTGTTCTCCTTCAGGTTCAGATGAGAGTCAGTTCAAACTACACCCTTCGTCAAAACCCGCTTCCCGCGGACGCTGTTCAGGACGTGCGCTTCGAAGCGGGCTATTCATCGGCGTACGCGGATACCACGCGCTTACGCTAATGAATACGGTATGGCGCGCGTGACCACCCGGCCTCGCGCGCCAAATCAAGTCGGTAGCCAGCGCACCTCGCGCCGCTACCCCTAATCGCTTGATCAAGCGGACCGCCACACGGCTGTCCGCTTTTTCCGGAGGGAAGTTTGCCCATCCCACTGAAGGGTTCGCAAAGTGCCTGTCGTGTCGTCGTGCCGTTAAGGCACCGGGCATGCTTTGCATCAGGCGTTCTTGCTCCTAAACCTAGGGCCGGGGCCGAGAGGCCGCCGGCTGCTCCATCATGTGACGGGTTCGCTGCTGCGGGTTATTCCCAGGACAGCGCGCCGCCCGTCTGATACTCGATCACACGCGTCTCGAAGAAGTTGCGTTCCTTCTTCAGGTCGATCATCTCGCTCATCCACGGGAACGGGTTTTCCTCGTTCGGGTACAGCGGGTCGAGGCCGATCTGCTGGCAACGACGGTTGCTGATGAAGCGCAGATAGCTCTTGAACATCGACGCGTTCAAACCCAGCACGCCGCGCGGCATCGTGTCCTCGGCGTAGCGGTATTCGAGTTCGACAGCCTGCTTGAACAGCTCGCGGATCTCGGCGCGGAATTCGGCGGTCCAGAGATGCGGATTCTCGAGCTTGATCTGGTTGATCAGGTCGATGCCGAAGTTGCAGTGCATCGACTCGTCGCGCAGGATGTACTGATATTGCTCTGCAGCACCCGTCATCTTGTTCTGGCGGCCGAGCGCGAGGATCTGCGTGAACCCGACATAGAAGAACAGGCCTTCCATGATGCAGGCGAACACGATCAGCGACTTCAGCAGCTTCTGATCCGCTTCGAGCGTGCCGGTCTTGAAGGCCGGATCCGTCAGCGTGTGGATGAACGGGATCAGGAATTCGTCCTTCGCGCGGATCGACGTGACCTCGTGGTACGCGTTGAAGATCTCGCCTTCGTCGAGACCGAGCGATTCGACAATGTATTGGTACGCGTGCGTGTGGATCGCCTCTTCGAACGCCTGGCGCAGCAGGAACTGCCGGCACTCGGGCGCCGTGATGTGGCGGTACGTGCCGAGCACGATGTTGTTCGCCGCGAGCGAATCGGCCGTCACGAAGAAGCCGAGGTTGCGCTTCACGATGCGGCGCTCGTCCTCGGTCAGACCGTTCGGGTCCTTCCACAGAGCGATGTCGCGGGACATGTTGATTTCCTGCGGCATCCAGTGGTTCGCGCAACCGGCCAGATACTTTTCCCACGCCCACTTGTACTTGAACGGCACCAGCTGATTGACGTCAGTCTGGCCGTTGATGATGCGCTTGTCGGCGACATTGACCCGCGCTTCCGAACCGCCGGCGGGAACAGCCGATGCTTGCGGCGGCACCGCAAGATCGCCTTCGAAAATGTCGCGGACCTGATGGGCGGCAGGCGTTGCAGCCTGCAGTCCGACAGCCGTTCCTGCGGAGGTGCGCATCGCGTTTTGCTGCGCTCCGCTCGCGGGAGTTACGGCAGTCTTCTCTTCATCCCAGTTGAGCATAAATTCTCACCATCAATTTAGAACGGTTTGTACCATCTTTTCCTGAGCGATAAAAGGGTTCGCTCACGAAAAATCCTTTTTTCGATTCGCGTTGCGACCTCGATACAACACTTTGAGCAACGCATCGTCGTTCATGCAGAGCGCGACGTGTGTCGCGCGTGTATCGCGAGGTGCGCTCGACGCATCGAACGCTGATCGAAACGCGACGTCGTCGGGGATGTTTCGATCGCTTGTCACTGCCTGCAACGCAGGTGCCGCGTTACAGATTCCTTATCATTTTTTTAGTTGAGAGCGGCGCACACTTCAACCTCGATCGGTTGTCGTGTGCGCCGCGCTGACCTTCTTCTCAGGTCAGGCGCACTGCGTTACTGGCACGCTTCGCACTCGTCGAAGCCAGGATCGCCCGGACGCATCGTGCACACCGGACCATCTGCCTCGACCGGCGCGAGTGCCGGTGCTGCGTCGACTGCACCCGACGACGATGCTGCACCGCCTGCCGCACCGAAGCCGCCGGCTGCGCCTTGCGCGCCGCCGCTGCTCGAACCGCCGCTCGTCGGCACTGCGTTCAGCGCGCCGTGTGCGACCGTCGACTTCTCGACGTGCGTCGCCGCCATCGTGCGGAGGTAGTAGGTCGTCTTCAGGCCGCGCAGCCATGCGAGCTTGTAGACCTCGTCGAGCTTCTTGCCCGACGCGCCGCCCATGTAGATGTTCAGCGACTGCGCCTGGTCGATCCACTTCTGGCGACGCGATGCCGCTTCGACCAGCCACGTCGGGTCGACCTCGAACGCGGTCGCGTAGATCGCGCGCAGGTCGGCCGGGATGCGGTCGATGCGCGACAGCATGCCGTCGAAGTACTTCAGGTCGGCAACCATCACTTCGTCCCACAGGCCGCGTTCCTTCAGGTCGCGCACCAGGTACTCGTTCACCACCGTGAATTCGCCCGACAGGTTCGACTTCACGTACAGGTTCTGGAAGGTCGGCTCGATACAGGCCGACACGCCGATGATGTTCGAGATCGTCGCCGTCGGCGCGATCGCGACGCAGTTCGAGTTGCGCATGCCGTGCGTGGCGATCCGCGAACGCAGCGACGTCCAGTCGAGCGATTCGGACGTGTCGACCTCGACGTAGCCGCCGCGCGCTTCGGCGAGCAGCTTCAGCGTGTCCTGCGGGAGGATGCCGCGATCCCACAGCGAACCGCGGTAGCTCGAGTAGCGGCCGCGCTCCTCGGCCAGCTCGGTCGACGCGTGGTACGCGTAGTAGCAGACCGCTTCCATCGAACGGTCGGCGAACTCGACCGCCGCTTCCGACGCGTACGGCGTGCGCAGCAGGTGCAGGCAGTCCTGGAAGCCCATGATGCCCATGCCGACCGGGCGATGCTTCAGGTTCGAGTTACGTGCCTTCGCCACCGCGTAGTAGTTGATGTCGATCACGTTGTCGAGCATGCGCATCGCGACGCTGATCGTGCGCTTCAGCTTGTCGTGGTCGAGCGCGTAGCTGCCGTCGGCCTGCTTCACCAGGTGGGCGACGAGGTTCACCGAGCCGAGGTTGCACACCGCGATTTCGGTGTCGCTCGTGTTCAGCGTGATTTCCGTGCACAGGTTCGACGAGTGGACGACGCCGACGTGCTGCTGCGGCGAGCGGATGTTGCACGGATCCTTGAACGTGATCCACGGGTGGCCCGTCTCGAACAGCATGCCGAGCATCTTGCGCCACAGTTGCGCCGCCGGGATCTTCTTGAACAGCTTGATCTCGCCGCGCGCGACCTTGTCTTCGTAAGCCGTGTAAGCCGCCTCGAATTCCGCGCCGAACTTGTCGTGCAGGTCCGGGCAGGTCGACGGCGAGAACAGCGTCCAGTCGGCGCCTTCC
Organism: Burkholderia sp. Ac-20345; assembly: GCF_017104825.1. Lineage (NCBI taxonomy): Bacteria > Pseudomonadati > Pseudomonadota > Betaproteobacteria > Burkholderiales > Burkholderiaceae > Burkholderia > Burkholderia sp. Ac-20345. The sequence continues at coordinate 24,201 of NZ_JAAGPO010000156.1, forward strand.
ATCACGCGCTTCATGAACAGGTCGGGAATCCAGTTCGCCGTGTTCATGTCGTGCGTACGGCGGCGGTCGTCGCCCGTGTTCTTGCGCAGCTCCAGGAACTCCTCGATGTCGAGGTGCCACGATTCGAGGTACGCGCAGACCGCGCCCTTGCGCTTGCCGCCCTGGTTGACCGCGACGGCCGTGTCGTTCACGACCTTCAGGAACGGGACCACGCCTTGCGACTTGCCGTTCGTGCCCTTGATATGCGAGCCGAGTGCACGCACGCGCGTCCAGTCGTTGCCCAGGCCGCCGGCGAACTTCGACAGCAGCGCGTTTTCCTTCAGCGCTTCATAGATGCCGTCGAGATCGTCCGCGACCGTCGTCAGGTAGCACGACGACAGCTGCGAGCGGTGCGTGCCCGAGTTGAACAGCGTCGGCGTCGAGCTCATGAAGTCGAAGCTGGACAGCACGTTGTAGAACTCGATCGCGCGCGTTTCGCGGTCGATCTCGTTCAGCGACAGGCCCATCGCGACGCGCATGAAGAATGCCTGCGGCATTTCGATGCGGGTGCCTTCGACGTGCAGGAAGTAGCGGTCGTACAGCGTCTGCAGGCCGAGGTAGCCGAACTGCAGGTCGCGGTTCGCGTCGAGCGCTTCGCCGAGACGCTTCAGGTCGAACTGCAGCAGCTTGTCGTCGAGCAGGCCGGCGTCGACGCCGCGCTTCAGGAACTGCGGGAAGTATTCCGCGTAACGGGCCGACATCTCGGCCTGAACCACTTCCTCACCGAGGATCTCGCGACGGATCGTGTGCAGCAGGATGCGGGACGTGACCTGGCTGTATGCCGGATCCTTCTCGATCATCGTGCGCGCAGCCAGGATCGCCGAGTCGTAGACCTGGCTCATCGGCACGCCGTCGTACAGGTTCTTCACCGTTTCCGCGACGATCGGGTCAGGGTTAACCGCAGCGCCGAGGCCGTCGCATGCCGACACGATCAGCCCGCGCAGCGCGTTCAGGTCGAGCGGACGCGTGACGCCGTTGTCGACGACGTTGATGCCGGTACTCGCCTCGCCGCCTGCTGCCGCTGCTTCCTCGCCCGCATGCTGGCGCTCGAGGTGACGCTTCTCGCGATACAGCACGTACGCACGCGCGACGTTGTGCTCGCCGCCGCGCATCAGCGCGAGTTCGACCTGGTCCTGGATGTCTTCGATATGGAACGTACCGCCGTTCGGGCGGCTGCGCACGAGCGCGCGCACGACGTTGTGCGTCAGTTGCTCGACCTGCTCGCGCACGCGCGCCGATGCCGCACCCTGCCCGCCATTGACGGCCAGGAAAGCCTTGGTCACCGCGATCGCGATCTTCGAAGGTTCGAACGATACGACGCTGCCGTTGCGGCGGATCACCTTGTAGTCGGCGAACGTGGCCTGCGGCGCGAGCGCCTTCGCGCCCTGTTCGGTCCCGCCGAGCGGACGGCTCGAGGCGCTCTCGTACTGGGACGTCGCGTTGTCGGTGGTTTGCATGTGCAAAGCTCCTGGTGTTGGATGGTGCGGAGAGAACCCGCGGATTAAAACGAACGCTGCGCAACGTGGTGCGCGAGCGGTAAGAGGCGAGCGATGCGCCGGGGAAGCCGGTTCGGCCGATGCGCGACAACCGATCCGGTCGTGTGCTTCGTCATGTGTACCCTGCCCCGTCGAAGTTCGCTGCGCTGATCGCGACGCCCGGACCGCCCGGCCTGACGCGCCGCCCTGAGAACCCTGTCCGCCGGCGTTGCCCGCCGGCCGGTGCCGCTCGGGTTTCCCCTGCGACACACACTATATCTAGTGCAGAACTGCTCAACTGGCACCAAGTATAGTGGACATTCGGAGGACGTCCAAACGGATAATTTGCGATGGAGGTCTTGACATCGCTCACGCGCAGACACGACAAGGCATTGGTCGGAGAAAAAACTTTCTCCGGTCAAAAAACCCCGCGATCAGTGCTGACGGAAAGGAAAGTATTCGGCGGAAAAACCGGCATCGCTCGCGAAGCGTTGCCAATCGAAATGCGGACCGGGGTCGGTCTTGCGGCCCGGCGCGACGTCCGAGTGCCCCGCGAATGCGTCGACCGGGTAGCGTGCGGCGAGCGCGCGGGAGAGCGCGGCGAGCACCGCGTATTGCGCGTCGTCGAACGGCACGTCGTCCGCGCCTTCGAGCTCGATGCCGATCGAGAAGTCGTTGCAGCGCGCCCGGCCGAAGAACTCGGACGAGCCCGCGTGCCACGCACGCTCGTCGCACGACACGAACTGCACGAGCTCGCCGCTGCGGCGGATCAGGAAGTGCGCGGACACGCGCACGCCGCGCAGGTGGCTCTGGTAATAGGGGTGCGCATCGCAGTCGAGGCGATTCAGGAACAGCGCCTCGATCGCATCGCCGCCAAATTCGCCGGGCGGCAGGCTGATGTTGTGGACGACCACGAGCGTCGGCACCGCGCCTGCGGGCCGCACCTCGAAGTTCGGCGACGGCGCATGCCGCGCTTCGCGCACCCAGCCGTTCGCGTCGACCGACAGCAGCGGCGCATCGCTCATCGTGCGTCGCGACCGCTCGTACGTGCGGCGTGGCGCTGCGCGTGCTCCGCGCTGCAGAAGTATTCACCGCCCGCGACGATAGCGTCGCCCTTCGGCGCATGCACGCCGCATTCGGCGCAGCGCAAGAG
>NZ_JAAGPO010000157.1:0-26827 GCF_017104825.1 Burkholderia sp. Ac-20345
GTACCGACGCGCGGAGCGCTTCACGGTTGCACCGCTCGCGGCGACGCGCTCGGTGCTGGCGGTCACACCGCCGGCCTGGCTCGGCGACACACGTCAGCCGTTCGCGGCGCCACCGCCCGCGATGCAGGCGACTGCGTTCGACGGATGGGCCGACCTGCCGGTGGCGGCGGCCGAATCGGCTGCGCCGGTTGTGCCGGTTGTGTCGGTTGCGGCGGTCGCTGAAGTCGCCGTGCCGACGCTGGAAGATGCGCAGGCGCTCGCGAATGCCGGCGCGTTCGACGAGGCCGAGCGTGTGCTCGCGCAGTTCTCGGCGCGCGTCGGGCCGCATGCCGATGCGTTCTACCTGAACGGGCTGATCGCGGATGCGCGCGGCCGCGCCGCGGAAGCCGGCGACTTCTACCGGAAGGCGCTGTACCTGCGGCCCACGCACCACGAAGCGCTGACCCATCTGGCGACGCTGCTCGACGTCGGCGGCGATCGTGCAGGCGCGCAATGGCTGCTCGAGCGCGCACGGCGCTCGGCCGGCTGACACGACGACGGGAATGGGACCGACACCGCGATGACCAGAGGAATTCTTGACGTCCTCTTCCGCCTAAAGGCGGAGGATTCCCACACCTGGCGATGCACGTCCGCATCGGAGAATGTTCAGCGCAGCGTTGGTATCTCGATCATGCTCGACACCACAGTCACTGCAGGCCCATTCTCTTATTCGCAGTCCCGCGATACCTTTCGGCCGCGTCGTGCTGTCTTGCGACCCGCACGCCGAACAGGACTGGGTCGAACCGCTTTCGTCGACTTCCTCGAACGTGGCCCCGTGCGCGATCGCTTTGTAGCGGAGCTTGTTTCGGAAGGACGACCAGGATGCGTCGTAGACGCTCTTCGCCATCCTGGTTCTGGCGAGTTTGACAGCCGACACGTTGCCGACCGCGATGTAATCGAAGCGCCGCACCAGATCGAGCGCGAGCTTGTGCTGGAAGTCGGCGCGGGCATTCGCAATCTTGGCGTGCAGCTTCGCGATATGTCGTTTGTGCTTTCGTGCCCGTTGCGCTTTCGCCAGCTTTTCCGCCGCTCGTCGACTGAACTGGTCATTGGGCAGCTTCTCGCCGGTCGAAAGTGTGGCGAAGTCTTTCAGGCCGAGATCGATGCCGACGCCGGAACGGACCGGGCGGGCCTGCACATCGGGCATCTCGATCACGATGTTCAGAAACCAGTTGCCGCGTGCATCCTGGGCGAAGTTGGTCCCGTCCTTGATCTTGCCTTCGGGAAGCGGGCGGCTGTTGAACACGCGAAAGGTGTTGCCGGCAAAGCGGAACGCCTCACCCTCGCGCTTCAGGTCACGGCCCTTCAGCGGCACCCAGCCAAGCGATTTCTTGCCGCGATATCGCAGGTAAGGGCGTCGATGCAGGCTGCGCGACTTCGCATATTGTTCGCACGTCGCGTTGATCGTGCCGGAGTGGATGCCGAGTTCCTTGCTACTGCCGGTGGTCAACACGTTCAGGTCGAAACCCGTCGGCCACTTCTTGTTCCACTTGAGCGCGTGTTTCTGCGTGTCATTGCAGAAGTTCCAGACGAAGTTCACCGCACGGCTCTGCTTGTTAAGCAGTCCGTTGAGCGACTTCACGCGGTAGCGGTAGACAAGAATCATGCAGGTGATCCTAACCCGTGGAAGAAGCTACCTGTCAACAGCACGCCTTTCCTTGCCGCCATCAATGGCGGAGTTTCTCGGAGCAATTTCTGATGAACCGCGCCGCCGCTGCCATTGACGAGACGACGATCGACGTCGACGATTGCTGGAACCGGATCGGCACGCGCGGCGACCGCACGTGCGAGCGGCTGAACGACTGCCTGCGCTGCCTGAACTGCTCGGTGTACGCGTATCACGCGGCGAAGCTGCTCGAGCGCCCGCTCGACGGGGCCGAGATGGCCGACACCACGCGCCGGATGAGCGCGCCCGGCGCGCCGCACGTGCACGACGCCGATGCCGATGCGCACCACGCGGCGCTGGCGTTCCGCGTGGCCGGCGAATGGCTCGCGCTGCCGATCGGCGTGCTGCGCGAGATCGCCGGCACGCGCCCGATCCACTCGCTGCCGCATCGCCGCAATTCGGCCGTGCGCGGCGTGGTCAACATCCGCGGCACGCTGCGCATCGCGATCTCGATCGGTGCGCTGCTCGGCCTCGATGCCGGCAAGGGCGGCAGCGGTGGCGACGATGGCCGCTTCACGCGGCTGCTGGTGGCTGCGCACCAGGGCGACCCGGTCGTGTTTCCGGTCGACGAAGTCGAGGGCGTGCTGCGCTTCGGCGCATCCGACTGGGTGCCCGTGCCGGCGACGGTCGGGCGCGCGAGCGCCGGCCTGTCGCGCGGCGTGCTGTCGTGGCGCGGCAAGTCGGTGGGCCTGCTCGACGACGACCGCCTGTTCGACGCGGTTACACGGAGCATGCGATGAGCGGCGATGACGACCTGAGCCACCTGTCGCTGCTCGAGCTGTATCGCGAGGAGACCCGCACGCAGACCCAGGCGCTGTCCGAGCGGCTGCTCGCGCTCGAATCGGGCGAGCCCGATTCCGTCGCGCTCGAGGCATGCATGCGCGCCGCGCATTCGCTGAAGGGTGCTGCGCGCATCGTCGGCGTGCCGCTCGGCGTCGACATCGCGGGGCGGATGGAAGAGTGCTTCGTCGCCGCGCAGGCCGGCACGATCGCGTTGACGGCCACGCACGTCGACGTGCTGCTCGCGGGCGTCGACCTGCTGGTGCGCGTCGGCGATCCGCAGGGGCAGCCCGTGACGTCGACCGAGATCGACGTGTTCGCGGCGGCGCTGACGGGCGCCGACGGCGCGCAGACGATGCAGGCGCCGGCCGCCGTGCCGCCGTCCGCGCCACCGTCGGTCCTGCCGTTTCGCGAGCACGACGGCGCCGCGAACGAGCCCGTCGGGGCCAGTGCCTCGGTGCCGCCGCTTGCCGTATCGGGCGGGGTGCCCGATCCGGCCCAGGCCGGCCGCGTGGCCGGCGCCGGCGCGATGCGCCGCGTGCGCGCGGACACGCTGAACCGGCTGCTGAGCCTGTCCGGAGAATCGCTGGTCGAATCGCGCTGGCTCAAGCCGTTCGCCGAATCGATGCTGCGCGTGAAGCGCGCGCAGCGCGATGCGGCCCGTTCGCTCGATCTGATGTACGAACAATTCGCCGACGATCTCGACGCGGGCATGCTCGCGTCGATGAACGAAGTGCGGCACATGCTCAACGACCTGCAGCGTTCGCTTGCCGAGCGCATGGACGAATTCGACCGCTTCGAGCGGCGCAGCACGCATATCGCCGAGCAGCTTTACGACGAAGCGCTGCAGTGCCGGATGCGGCCGTTTGGCGACGCGACACGCGCGTACCCGCGCATCGTCCGCGATCTCGCTCGCTCGCTCGGCAAGCAGGTGCGTTTCTCGATCGTCGGCGAGGGCACGCAGGTCGACCGCGACATCCTCGACCTGCTCGACGCGCCGCTCGGCCACCTGCTGCGCAATGCCATCGACCACGGCGTCGATTCGCCGGACGCACGGCGCGCGCGCGGCAAGCCGGCCGAGGCGAGCGTGACACTGGAGGCGCGTCACAGCGCGGGCTCGCTGCTGGTCAGCGTGATCGACGACGGCCCGGGCGTCGACATGGACGCGCTGCGCGCGGCCGTCGTGCGCCAGCGCCTGACCGACGACGAGACGGCCGCGCGGCTGTCCGATCCCGAACTGCTCGAATTCCTGCTGCTGCCTGGCTTCTCGATGCGCGATGCGGTGACCGACGTGTCGGGCCGCGGCGTCGGCCTCGACGCGGTGCAGGAGATGGTGCGTGGCGTGCGCGGCGCGGTGCGGATCTTCAACGAGCCGGGTGCGGGCATGCGCTTCGTGCTGCAGTTGCCGCTCACGCTGTCGGTGATCCGCAGCCTGCTCGTCGAGGTCGGTGGCGAGCCGTATGCGTTCCCGCTCGCGCATGTGCGCCGCACGCTCGAACTCGCGCACGACGATATCGACGTGCTCGAAGGGCAGCCGCATTTCCCGTTCGACGGCCGGCGCGCGGGCCTCGTTGCCGCGCACCAGCTGCTCGACGCGGGCGAGCCCGACGTCGCGCGCACGAGCACGGCGGTCGTGGTCGTCGGCGCCGAGCCCGAGCTGTACGGCGTCGCGGTCGACCGTTTCCTCGGCGAGCGGATGCTCGTCGTGCAGCCGCTCGACAGCCGCCTGCACAAGATCCAGAACATCGCGGCCGGCGCGCTGCTCGAGAACGGCGACCCGGTGCTGATCGTCGACGTCGAGGACCTGATCCGCTCGGTCGACAAGCTCGTGCGCGGCGGGCAGCTCGCGCGGCTCACGCGTGATCCGCAACTCGCGCTCGTCGATCGCCGCCGCCGCGTGCTGGTCGTCGACGATTCGCTGACGGTGCGCGAGCTCGAACGCAAGCTGCTGGAAAAGCGCGGCTACGACGTGACGGTGGCGGTCGACGGGATGGAAGGCTGGAACGCGGTGCGCAGCGATGCGTTCGATCTCGTTGTCACCGACGTCGACATGCCGCGCATGGACGGCATCGAGCTCGTCACGCTGATCAAGAGCGATCCGATGCTCAAGCGCGTGCCGGTGATGATCGTGTCGTACAAGGATCGCGACGAGGATCGCCGTCGCGGGCTCGATGCGGGGGCCGACTACTACCTCGCGAAGAGCAGCTTCCACGACGAGGCATTGCTCGACGCCGTGCACGACCTGATCGGGGACGCGCGCGGATGAACATCGGCATCGTCAACGACCTGCCGCTCGCCGTGGAGGCGCTGCGCCGCGTGCTCGCGCTGCGCACGGACCACCGCGTGCTGTGGGTCGCGACCGACGGCGACGAAGCGGTGGATTTCTGCGTCGCGCATCCGCCCGATCTCGTGCTGATGGATCTCGTGATGCCGAAGGTCGACGGTGTCGCGGCAACGCGCCGGATCATGGCGCGCGCGCCGTGCGCGATCCTGATCGTGACGGCGAGCGTCAGCGCGAACACGTCGTCGGTCTACGAGGCGATGGGTGCCGGCGCGCTCGATGCGGTCGATACGCCGACGCTCGCGCTCGGGCTGTCGGCCGATGCATCCCCGCAGGCGCTGCTCGCGAAGATCGACCAGATCGGCCGGTTGCTCGAAAGCCGCACCGCGGCGCTCGTGCCGCCGGGGCCGGCGCCCGAGCGCGGCCAGCCGACGCTCGTCGCGATCGGTGCGTCGGCGGGTGGGCCGACCGCGCTGACCGCGCTGCTGCGGGCTCTGCCGGGCGATTTTCCGGCGGCAATCGTGATCGTCCAGCATGTCGACCAGGCGTTCGCGCTCGGGATGGCCGAGTGGCTCGACGGTTATACGCGGCTGCCGGTGCGCGTCGCGCGGCAGGGCAGCGTGCCGCAGGCCGGCGAGGTGCTCCTCGCGGCGACCAACGATCACCTGTATCTGTCGCCGCGCGGCGTGCTCGGCTATACGCGGCATCCGGTCGAGACGCCGTACCGGCCGTCGATCGACGTGTTCTTCAACAGTGTCGCCGACGGCTGGCAGGGCGAGGCGTTCGGTGTGCTGCTGACGGGCATGGGGCGCGACGGTGCGCTCGGCCTGAAGGCGATGCGCGCGAAGGGCTGCTACACGATCGCGCAGGACGAGGCGACCAGCGCCGTCTACGGGATGCCGAAGGCGGCCGCGGCGATCGGGGCGGCGTCGGCGATCCTGCCGCTCGAGCGGATTGCCCCCCAGCTGATCTCGCGCGTCACGCGCCCGCTGCGCGACTGACGGCGCTCGAGGGGCGCGCGACGCCGCCTCGGTCCGGTGGGCCTGCGTCCGCATTGCGGGCGGCGCGGGGCGTCGCGTACAATGGCGGCCAGCGGAGATGGCATGCCTCCCTGCGGTCGTACGCGGCGCGTTGCGCACGGTGCGACCCTCAACCGCCGGTTAGCCCGGCTGATGATGCCTGCGTGTTCCTGGGTCGTCAGGAGGTCGCAGGCCGTCCATGCGGTATTCTGCCGCCCAGGTTTTGATGTTCCGTCGAATCTGGAAATCATGTTTTTCACGACTTCTGCCGATCTTCTCGCGACCGTGCGCTATGTGTGCCGCTGGCTCGCGCTCTCGGCCCTGCTTGGCACGCTGGCCGGCACGGCTTCCGCCCTGTTCCTGATTGCGCTCGACTGGGCGACCGGCACGCGCGTGGCGCACCCGTGGCTGCTGTGGGGGCTGCCGGCCGCCGGTTTCGCGACCGGCTGGATCTACCATCGCTTCGGCCAGTCGGTCGCGCGCGGCAACAACCTGCTGATCGACGAGATCCACGACCCGAAGGCGCTCGTGCCGAAGCGGATGGCGCCGCTCGTGCTCGTCGCGACCGTCGTCACGCACCTGTTCGGCGGCTCGGCCGGGCGCGAGGGCACGGCCGTGCAGATGGGCGGCGCGCTCGCCGATCGTGTCACACACGTGTTCCGCCTCGATCGCGAACATCGCCGCGTGCTGCTGATGGGCGGCATCGCGGCCGGTTTCGCGTCGGTGTTCGGCACGCCGCTCGCGGGCGCCGTGTTCGGGCTCGAGGTGCTCGCGATCGGGCGCGTGCGGTACGACGCGCTGCTGACCTGCGTCGCCTCCGCGATCGTCGCGGACGTCGTATGCCGCGCGTGGGGCGTGCATCACACGGCCTATGCGATTCCGTTCGTGCCGGCCGTGTCGGCGACAGGGCTGGCCGTGACGGTCGTCGCAGGCGTTGCGTTCGGCGTGGTCGGGCGGTTGTTCGCGTTTGCGACGCATGCGCTGACCGCGTGGTTCCGGCGCGTCGTCCGTTACGCGCCGCTGCAGCCGGTGCTCGGCGGCCTGCTGGTCGCCGCGGCCGCCACCGCGCTGAACGTGCCGCAGTATCTCGGCCTCGGCATCCCGACGATCGAGGCCGCGTTTCATGGCCCGCTGCCGCTCTACGATTTCGCAGGCAAGTTCGCGTTCACCGTCGTCACGCTCGCGTCGGGGTTCAAGGGCGGCGAAGTGACGCCGCTGTTCTACATCGGCGCGACGCTCGGCAACGCGCTCGGCCAGGTGCTGGCGCTACCGGTGCCCGTGCTCGCGGGGCTCGGCTTCGTCGCGGTGTTTGCCGGTGCGGCCAATACGCCGATCGCATCGACGATCATGGCGATCGAACTGTTCGGCGCGGATATCGGCGTGTATGCGATCGTCGCGTGTGTCGTCGCGTATCTGTTCTCGGGGCACGCGGGGATTTATCGCGCGCAGCGTGTGGCGGTGGGGAAGGGCGCGCAGGCGGAAGTGGAGTGAGGCGGGCGCGGAAGGCAGGTTCGTCGCGGCTCCTCGGGGAACGCGATGCATGCGACTTCGGAGGGGGCGCGTGTCGTTGCTGGTACATCTGATCGGGCCGGGCGGTGCCGGCAAGACCACGGTCGGGGCGCTCGTCGCCGCACGCCTGAACTGGCGGTTCGTCGACGTGGATCAATGCTTCCTGTCCGTGCACGGAAACATCGCCGATTTCATCCGGGACCGGGGCTATGCCGAGTATGCGTCGCACAACGTCCGGCTGTACGAGCAACTCAAGCCCGACATGTCGGCGCCCGCGATCTGCGCGGTTTCGTCCGGGTTCATGCTGTACCCGGACGAAACCGCGCCAGCCTATCCGGCACTCCGCCGTGGCATCGAGGAGGACGGATTCACCGCGCTCCTGTTGCCTTCGTTCGATCTCGAACGCTGCGCGAAACTGGTCGTGGGCCGGCAACTGTCCCGGCCATATCTGGATGCGAATGAAGCCGACGAGACGCGCAAGATCCGCGGCCGGTTTCCTGCGTTCATGCGCCTGACCTGCAAGCGGTTTGAGAGCGACGGCCCACCCGAACATGTGGCGGCCGACATCGAACGCTTTATCGTCGCGTCGATGTCACCGAGCGACGGCCGCCCGGAACCGGTCGCGGGCGGGCGGCCAATCCCGGTGCTTCGGCGACGGACCTGAAACGCCCGCTCCGTTACTGCTTCGGCAGCCGCGCGACATGGCGCGCCAGCAGTTCCTCGATATCGATGCCTTTTTCCGCCAGCAACGCGGTGACGACGCCGTTCAGTTCGCCGAGCGTTTCCTTGACCGATTCCCGGATCGTATCGACGACCACCTGCGTGCTGCGCTCGATCTCGATGTTGACCGTGTCGTTGACGCCCTTCGCGTCGAAGGTCGTCGCGCGGCGCGTTTCGGGAATCAGCCAGACATCGAACCAGCCTTCGTCGCGGTTGACGTCGGACACCGTCAGGCTGCAGCCGTTGATCGCGATATAGCCCTTCGCGAACACATAGCGCTTGAACGCCTCCGGCACGCCGATACGCACCATCCGGTTATGTTCGGACGACGCGATGTGCCGGATCGTCCCGGTGAAGTCGACGTGGCCGGACAGCGGATGCCCGCCGATTTCCGCGCCGTCCTTCGCGGCTCGCTCCACGTTGACGTGACCGCCCGTCGCGAGATCGGCCAGCGTGGTGATCCGCAGGCTCGGCAGCATCACGTCGAAGTCGATCAGCTCCGGCGAATGGATGGTCGTCACCGTCAGGCAGACGCCGTCGACCGAGACGCTGGCGCCGATCTCGATATCGTCGGTAAACCGCTCGGGGAATTCGATGCTGAAGGTTCTCAGTTCCCCGTGATCGGCGATGGTCTTGATGGTGGCAACGCCCTGGACAATTCCTGTAAACATGGTCGATCCCTAGTCGCAAATTTCCTGGTCGACATGATAAGTGATCCCGGAAGCGGAGGCCTCGCGGCCCGCGCTTAGGGGCGAGCGACGGGGTTCGCGGGCGAAAAAAAGGCCGTGCACCTGGCACGGCCTCGATCCGGATCCGTTTATCGACGCGCGCCGGCGGTGATGACCGCACCTCCGGCGCGCATCGCGACGCGCTTGCGTCACACCTCGGCCGGCTCGCCCAGCGGCCCGGCGGCGTCGTCCGCCGTGCGCCGCGGCGAATCGGCGAGCCCCTTCGCGAGCTCCAGCGCCTGCCGCTCGAACAGCCGGCGATAGATGCCGCCGTCGATCCGGATCAGCGCGTCGTGGCTGCCTTCCTCGATCACCTTGCCGCGATCGAGCACCAGCAGCCGGTCGAGCGCGCGCACGGTCGACAGCCGGTGCGCGACCACGAGCGTCGTGCGGCCGACCATCAGCCGCTCCATTGCCTGCTGGATCAGCAGCTCGCTTTCGCTATCGAGGCTCGACGTGGCTTCGTCGAGGATCAGGATCGGCGCATCGGCGAGGAACGCGCGCGCGATCGCGACCCGCTGGCGCTCACCGCCCGACAGCTTGATCCCGCGCTCACCGACGAGCGTGTCATAGCCGTCCGGCAGCGTGGCGATGAAGTCGTGCGCGCTGGCGAGCCGCGCGGCGCGCTCGATGTCGGCCCGGCTCGCGTCGGGGCGCGCATACGCGATGTTCTCCGCGAGCGTGCGGTGGAACAGCACGGGCTCCTGCTGGACGATCGCGATCTGGCTGCGCAGCGAATCCTGCCGCACGCTCGCGATGTCCTGGCCGTCGATCGTGATGCGGCCGCCCGACACGTCGTACAGGCGCTGGATCAGCTTGATGAACGTCGTCTTGCCCGACCCCGAGTGGCCGACGAGGCCGACGCGCTCGCCCGGTGCGATCCGCATCGAGAAATCGTCGTACAGCGGCACCGGATGGTTGCCGTAGCGGAACGTCACGTGCTCGAAGCGGATCTCGCCTTGCCCGATCCGGATCGCCGGTGCGCCGGGACGATCGTCGATGCCGAGCGGCTGGCGTTCGAGCGCGACGAGTTCTTCCATGTCGTTCACCGAGCGCTGCAGGTTGCGGATGTGCATGCCGACGTCGCGCAAGTAGCCCTGCAGCATGAAGAACATCGTCAGCGCGAACGCGATGTCGCCGACGCTCGCCTCGTTGTTCGCCCACAGCCGCAGCGCAACGCCGATCATCGCGGCCTGCATCGCGACGAGCATCGCGCCCTGCAACCCGCCGTTCAACGTGCCGCGCACCCAGGTGCGGCGCGTGCGTTGCCGCCATTTGCCGATCACGCGCGCGAGCCGCGCTTCCTCGCGCGTTTCGGCGCCGAACGCCTTCACGACCGCGTTGCAGCTCACGGCATCGGCGAGCGCGCCGCCCATGCGCGTATCCCACAGGTTGCCGAGCCGCGCGGCCGGCGCGACGATGCCGAGCGACACCGCGACCGTCACCGTGATGTACAGCAGCGAACCCGCGCCGACGACGAGCCCCATCACGGGCCAGTGCGTGCCGAGCAGCACGGTGGCGCCGACGAGCATCGTGACCGACGGCAGCAGCGCGATCAGCACGGTGTCGTTCAGCAGGTCGAGCGCCCAGATCCCGCGCGTGATCTTGCGCACGGTCGAGCCCGCGAAGCTGTTCGCGTGCCAGTCGGTCGAGAAGCGCTGCACGCGATGGAACGACGCGGCCGCGATCTCGCTCATCATCTTCAGCGTGAGCGTGATGATGTTCAGGTAGACGCCTTGCCGCAGCACCGTCGCGCCGAGCCCGAGCGCGGCGAGCGTGCCGAATGCGACGAGGGCCGCATGCCATGCGGCGGCGCGGTCGGTCAGGCCGGTCGACAGCGCGTCGACGAGGCGGCCGGCGAACAGCGGCGTGAGCACGTCGGCGAGCGCGGCGAGCAGCGCGAGGCCCGCGACCGTGGCGGTGCGGGCCGGCTGCTTGCGCCAGTAACGGAAGGTGAAGCCGAAGACGGCCTGGAATGCCTGGCCGCCCAGATGGGTGGTTTTTCTGGTCATTTATCGTTGCCCGGCGCATCGCGCGACGGGACTTTCCGGTTCGGAGAACATCGAAAACGCAACAGCTGGGCCGCGCGGAAACCATGCGGCGAGACGAAACGGGCTGTCGGGAAACGGCGCGGCTGACGGGTTAGCGGAAAACTCGGGAGCCGGCGCGGACGGCGGGCTGGATCAGCTGCGCCGTGGGACCACGTTCGGGAAGGTTGCTGGCATTCGGAACATCTGCACCTCCCCTGAAGTGAACGGTTGAAAGGACGCCGAAAAGACGTGTAAAGATTCTATCAGCAGTGAAGGGCGCGCCGCAACGTCTGACGAATGCGGCGTTGCAGCGTCGATACGGTTAGTATTCGGGGTTTTGGCCCTTCTCTCGCGGGCCAGCCGCAGTGCGGCAGCGCAAGGGTCGGCATGCGCATCGATTACACTTCAGCGTCTGCGGCGCACGGCGCCGCGGCCCTCGCAGATTCACCACGATACATTCCTGAGGAAACGATGAGCGACGTTCAGCAAGGCATCCTGACCCCGATCGATACGGCGGCCCGATACCTCACTTTCACGATTTCGAATGACGGCAATGTGGCGGCGGCGCTGGCCGCGCTGCGCGAGATCGTCGACGGACGCGACACGGTGGTCGGGTTCGGGCAAGCGCTGGCGGCGCACCTCGGGCACCCGGTGCCGGGCCTGACCGAATTCCCGGCGTTCGCGGTGAAGGACCGCACGCTGCCGGCGACGCCGGCCGACGTGTGGGTCTGGCTGCGCGGCGGCGACCGCGGCGAGATCGTGCTGCGCGCGCGGGCGATCGAACGCGCGCTGGCGCCGGCATTCGCGCTGCAGGACGCGGTCGACGGTTTCCGCTATTCGAACGATCGCGACCTGTCCGGCTACGAGGACGGCACCGAGAATCCGGAAGGCGACGACGCGGTGGCCGCGGCGATCGTGACGGGGCAGGGCGCGGGGCTCGACGGCGCGAGCTTCGTCGCGGTCCAGCAATGGCTGCACGACTTCGACCAGATGGAGCGCATTCCGTCGGGCGACATGGACAACATCATCGGGCGCCGCCGCTCGGACAACGAAGAACTCGACGACGCGCCCGAGTTCGCGCACGTGAAGCGTACCGCGCAGGAAAGTTTCGAGCCCGAAGCGTTCATGCTGCGCCGCTCGTCGCCGTGGTCGGACGCGCGTCGCGCGGGCCTGTACTTCGTGGCGTTCGGCTGCTCGTTCCGCGCGTTCGATGTGCAGATGCGCCGGATGAGCGGCGCGGAAGACGGGATCGTCGACGGCCTGTTCCGCTTCACGCGGCCGCTGACGGGCGCGTATTTCTGGTGCCCGCCGATGAAGGACGGCAAGCTCGACCTGTCCGCACTGGGACTGTAAGCGCCTGACGGTATCGACGAACGGGGGGCCGCGCATCGTGCGCGGCCCCCCGTTTCTTTTTGGCGCGGCGATCGAGCGCCGCGTGCGCAGCGTGCGTTGTGTGTCAGTTCAACGTCGTGTCGATCCGTGTGCCGCGCTTGATGAACTGCGTGACCGGCGTCTTCTCGCAGATTTCGGCAAGGCGCTGGCGTTGTGCTTCATCGAGCGGGCCATCGAGCGTCACGACGCGGCGCACGTACTGCGTGCCGTCGCGATCGGCATGCAGCTCGGTGCGCACGTCGATGCGCGTGGCCGGCCACGTCTTGCGCTGCATGTACATGCGCAGCGTCGCGGCCGTGCATTGGGCGAGGCCGGCC
The DNA here is from genome assembly GCF_017104825.1 of Burkholderia sp. Ac-20345. Taxonomy (NCBI): domain Bacteria; kingdom Pseudomonadati; phylum Pseudomonadota; class Betaproteobacteria; order Burkholderiales; family Burkholderiaceae; genus Burkholderia; species Burkholderia sp. Ac-20345. Next base: position 12,482 of record NZ_JAAGPO010000157.1, read on the forward strand.
AGCACGAACTCGTACGGTGCCGGCCCGCGATCCTGGCCGCCTTCGCGTGGTGCTTCGTCGCCGGTCAGCGCGTGCGTGCCGGCCTGCAGCTGGACGACGTAGTCGGGCGCATCGGCGTCGAGGACGGCGGCGGCATGGATGAGCGACATGGCAAGTCTCCGGTCAGCGGAAAGAGGGAAGCGGGCGCCGCGTGGCGGCGCGCAGCCGTCAGCATACCGTCCCGACCGTGACGGCGTGCGCCGCGCTGCCGTGCGGCGGCTATGCGCCGGTGGCGCCGGCGCTGCTGCGCACGAGCGCGGCGATGCGTTCGCGGACCCACTGGTGCGCGCGATCGGCGTCGCGCGATTCGTGCCAGTACGCGAGGAGCGGGAACGGCTTGAGCCGCAACGGTAGCGGCCGCACGACGATCGGCAGTAGCGCGGCCATCCGCAACGCGTACGTGTGCGGCAGCGTGACCAGCAGGTTGCCGGTCGCGGCGATCTGGCATGCGGCGAAATAGTGCTGGCAGGTGAGCCGGATATCGCGGAAGCGGCCGTCGTTGCCGAGCAGCACGTCGAGCGATTGCGGCTCGCCGAGCGACGACACCGCGACATGCTGCGCCGCGAAATAGTCGCCGCGCCGCAGCGGGTCGCGCGCAAGCGGATGATCGCTGCGCAGCGCGACGACGAGCGAATCGTCGAGCAGGTGTTCGGTGGCGATGCGCGGGCCGGTCGGCACGCGGCGATCGACGGCGAGATCGAGATTGCCCGATGCGAGTTCGCGCTCGATGTCGGCCACCGCGATGCGGCGGCTCACGAGCCGCAGGCCCGGCGCTTCATCGGCGAACGCGGCGACGATCCGCGGCAGCGCGATCGACTCGAGCACGTCGCGAATGCCGACGGCGATGGTCAGGTCGAGCGTCGCGGGATCGAATGCCGACGGCGCGCGCGCGGTGCCTTGCAGGCCCTTCAGGTGCAACTGCACGTCCGCGATGATCGAACGTGTGCGTTCGGTTGCGACGACGCGGTTGCCCTGCCGCACGAACAGCGGATCGTCGAAATGCGCGCGCAGCCGGTTGAGCGCATGCGTGACGGCCGGCTGCGTGAGATGCAGCGCGCGGGCGGCCGCGCCGATGCCGCCATGCACGTAGACGGCGTCGAGCACGCGAAACAGGTTCAGGTCGAGACGGTGATCGGCGGGCACGGGGCGCGGGCGGCGTGGTGAATGGTGGACCGATTCTAAAGGATGCGCAGGCAACGGATACGCGGGCTTTCCTGCGTGGCGATCGGCGGCATTGGATACGAATCGATATCGTTTGCGCCGATATTCGGTTGTGTATTTATCCGGATACCCGACGCAATAAGCCGCAATGAAATGCGCGGATTGCGACGTACACAATCGCAATAATTGGCGATATCGGCCCGGGCAATTCCACACAGGGCCGCCAGCAAACCGTGACAGCCTGTAGTAATCCGCCATCATGCTGTCCACGTCGGCCATTTCGCGCCAAAGGCGCGACCCGTTCGGCTAAGATGCCGTCGCTTCATATTTCGGGATAGCCGTCCTGTCGCACGCATTCAAACCAAATATAAGCCTGACAGTTCGACGGTATTAAAAGAAGTCGAACGAGTCGGGGGCTTGGCCAGTGAATGCAGCAGATCAGAGATGGGTCGTTATCTATTTGAGTACGGGATTTTCGTTGGCCCAGGCCGCGCGTATTGGCGAGGCTTTCAACCTGGCGAATCGCCTGCACGCATACAGTGCTGACTACCAGTTGAAGTACGTGTCCGAAAGCGGGGGGCTGTTGCAGTCGTCCTCCGGCGTGAGCATCGCGGCCGATCCGCTCGGTGACGAGCACGGGCGTCGCGCGCTCGCGTTCTTTCATCTTCACGGTGACCGCGCGGCCGTCAACTGGGACGACGCATTGCAGCGTCGCCTCAGCGACATTCGCCGTCATGCGCGCTGGATCGTCGACGGGATGGACCTGCCTACGCTCGCGGCGATGCAGCGTCCATCGGCGGCGATCGAAGGGCGGCCCGGCCGGGGCGGGCGACGGGTCGCCACGACGGTCGAGCTGCAGGCCGGCGAAACCGACGTGTTCGCCGCCGTGCTCGACATGTTCCGCGTCGACCTCGGCGACGGCGCCGCGCAGGAGATCGCCAGCAACATGCTGCGGCCGGTCGAGCAACGCTATACGCAGTCGATGTGGGCCTTTCGCGAACTGAGCGCGAGCCCGTCGATCCGGATGTCGGCGCAGCGGCTGCGCGCGCAGAGCGTGAACCGCATCTCGATCGCGAACGCCGCACAGGCCGCCGCGATGAGCGAGCGCAATTTCCTGCGGCGCTTCAAGAAGGAGATCGGCGTGACGCCGACCGAATTCGTGCAGCACGTGCGGCTCGAGCGCGCCTGCCACATGCTGGTCCACACGACGCTGCCGGCCGACAAGGTCGCGCGCCGCACCGGGTTCGGCAGCGGCGAGCGGCTCGCGAAGCTGTTTCGCCAGCGCATCCTGATGTCGCCGACCGAGTTTCGCGTCACCGAGCGTGAAAGGATCCTCACCCGTGGCGCGCCGCCGGCCGATGCGCACGGGGGGGCCTGCGATGGCGCGGGGGGGCTTTGCGCCGCGTGCGCCGCCGCGCAGGGGAAAACCGGACGGATACCCGTAGAATCGTCCTGTCGCGATCTCGATTCCCGGTTTCCATGTCCCTCCTCCCCACTACCGCCACCGCCCCTTTCTGCCCGTCGGAAGTAAAGGGCAGCATCACGATCGATGCCGGTGCGCCGCGCTGGCAGAAGCTCAAGCGCTTCTTCGGCCCCGGCCTGCTGGTCGCGATCGGCTACATGGATCCCGGCAACTGGGCGACCGATATCCAGGCCGGTTCGCAGTTCGGCTATTCGCTGCTGTGGGTCGTCGCGTTCTCGAGCCTCGCGGCGATCTTCCTGCAGATGCTCGCGGCGCGGCTCGGCCTCGTCGCGGGCAGGGATCTCGCGCAGGCCAGCTACGACCGCTACGGCCGGTTCGGCCGCGTCGTGCAGTGGGTGACCGCCGAAGTGTCGATCATCGCGTGCGACATCGCGGAAGTCCTCGGCTGCGCGCTCGCGTTCAAGCTGCTGCTCGGCGTGCCGCTCGCGTGGGGGATCGTGCTGACCGCGCTCGACACGGTGATCGTGCTCGGCCTGCAGGGCAAGGGGTTCCGGCAGATCGAGGCGATCGTGCTCGCGCTGATCGCGACGATGGCCTTCTGCTTCGTCGCGCAGGTCGCGATCACGCCGCCCGACTGGCACGCGGTGGTCGGCGGGCTGGTGCCGGGCGATCCGGGCCACGACCGCAAGGACGCGATCGTGCTCGCGCTCGGCATCGTCGGCGCGACGATCATGCCGCACAACCTGTACCTGCATTCGTCGGTCGTGCAGACGCGGCGCGTGGTCGGCGGTGCGCGCGGGATGATCCGCGACACGCTCGCGCTGGTGCGCATCGATACTTTCGTGTCGCTGTTCGTCGCGATGCTCGTCAACGCGGCGATCCTGGTCGTCGCGGGCGCGGCGTTCCATGCGACGGGCCAGCACAACGTGGCCGACATCGAACAAGCCTACAAGCTGATTACGCCGATCGCCGGCGGCGCGGCCGCGCTGCTGTTCGGCATCGCGCTGCTCGCGTCGGGGCAGAGCTCGACGCTGACCGGCACGATCGCCGGCCAGGTGATCATGGACGGCTTCCTGCACACGAAGATCCCGTGCTACCAGCGCCGGCTGATCACGCGCGGGCTCGCGCTCGTGCCGGCGCTGATCGGCGTGCTGTGGCTCGGCGACAACTCGGTCGGGCAACTGCTCGTGTGGAGCCAGGTGCTGCTGAGCCTGCAGCTGCCGTTCGCGATGTGGCCGCTGATCCGCTCGGTCAGTGATCGCAACACGATGGGCGAGCACACGATCGGGCGCGGGATGCAGGTTGCCGCGTGGGCGCTGTTCGTCGTCATCACCGGCACGAACCTGTTGCTGATTACCGGTGTCGCGAGCTGATACAGGCTGTCACAGGCTGAAACAGGCGCGCTGCGCGCATGCGGTAAACTGCGGCCTTTCGATCGTCGTCCGAAGTCCGTTATGTGGAGTGAAATCAGCAACATCGGCGATGCCGCGCTGACCTTGCCGATCGCGCTGACGTGCGGGGCGTGGCTCGCGCTCACTGACTGGCGCCTCGCCGTCCGCTGGGGCGTGCTGCTCGCCGCCGGCATGGGCCTCGTCGGCGCCACGAAGATCCTGTATGCCGGGTGCGGCATCGAGCTGCCGCAATTCGATTTTCGCGTGATCAGCGGCCATACGATGCTGTCGACGTCCGTGTGGACCGTCGCGCTGTCGATGCTGTGGCAGGCATTCCGGCCGGGAAAGGCGCCCGGCATCGCGGCCGGGTTGGCCGTCGGTGCGGTCACGGCCGTCGCGCGCGTGTTCGATCATTCGCACACCGTTCCGGAAGTGATCGTCGGCTGGATGCTCGGTGCGCTCGTCGCGCTGGTGTTCCTGCGCGGCTACGACGGCGCGCGGCAGCGTGCCTTCTCGCCGCGTGTCGCGGCCGTCTGCCTGCTGCTCGTGTCGGGCATCGCGTACGGGCACCGTGCCCCGTTCCAGCAGATGATCGATACGCATTCGCCGCAACTCTGCGCGTTCGTGCGTGCGCCGTCGGGCGACGGATTCTGACGGTAGCCGGTCGCGACGCCCCGGCGCCGCTTTCTTGCCGCCGGCTTTCGCCCGGCGGTTGCACGATTCCACGCCGCTCATCTTCTCGATTGCATCCTCGTCTGCACGGAACGCCGTCCTCCTTCATTCCCTGAATCAACGAACCGCCCGGTCTACGTGACTGGCGGGCGCCGCCGGCCGGCGCATGCGTGCCGGTATGCGAAGGTCATTAACTGAGTCTATGACCGGGCATAACGATTATTCATTTCATCGATTGGCGGCATTCGCGTACGCTGGCTGACGTTCAACCGGGGCAGGCTGCCCGGCCGGTCGGGCGCGCGTCACGTTCATCTCGATATACTCGCGGAAACCGTGCGGCGCCTCGTGATGTCGAGGCGCGGTCGACCGGCCCGCGTCGGCCGGAGCAGGCACGGCACGGCCACCCCGTCGCGGCAGCGTTCCGCGATGACGATTCACGATAGGAGCAGGTCACATGACAGTCGTTTCTTCGCGCCTTGCCGGCAAGTGCGCATACATCACGGGCGCCGCGGGCGGCCTCGGCCGCGCGATCGCGCGCCGGATGGTCGAGCAGGGCGCGCGCGTGTTCGTGACCGACATCGCCGACGCGGCGGTGCTCGACGCGTTCGCGCAGGAACTCAACGCAGGCCACGCGACGCCGGTCGCGTTCGCCGCGACGCAGGACGTGCGTGACGAGGCGCGCTGGCAGGCGCTGCTCGCGCAGGCGGTCGATGCGATGGGCGGGCTGTCGGTGCTCGTCAACAACGCGGGCGTCGGCTCGATCGGCTCGCCCGCGCAAATCGAGCTGGACGAATGGCGGCGCGTGATGGCGATCAACGTCGAGAGCATCGTGCTCGGCTGCAAGCATGCGCTGTCGTATCTGGCCGAGAGCCATCCCGCGTCGATCATCAACATCTCGTCGGTGGCCGCGTTCAAGGTCGAGCCGGATTTCACCGCGTACAACGCGTCGAAGGCGGCGGTCGCGTCGCTGACGAAGTCGGTCGCGATCGACTGCGCGCGCCGCGAGATCGACGTGCGCTGCAACTCGATTCACCCGGCGTTCATTCGCACGGGGATCGTCGAGCCGCTGTTCCAGTCGCTCGGCGAACGCGATGCGACGCGCAAGCTCGCGCGCGGCATTCCGCTGCGCCGGCTAGGCGAGCCGGATGACGTCGCGCACGCGGCCGTGTATCTCGCGTCCGACGAGAGCCGCTTCGTGACGGCCGCCGAACTCGTGATCGACGGCGGCATGTGCGCGGTCTGACGCGCATCCCGAACTACAACGACCGGAGGAGAACATCGTGTCCACACCCGTGAACCGCCAACTGCTGCTGAAGACGCGCCCGGAAGGGCGGGTCGGCCGCGAACACTTTTCGCTCGTCGAGACGCCGGTGCCGGCGCTCGCGGACGGCGAGGTGCTCGTGCGCGTGTTGTACCTGTCGATGGACCCGACCAACCGCGTGTGGATGAGCGACGTGCCGCAGTACCTGCCGCCCGTCGCGATCGGCGAGGTGATGCGCGCGCTAGGCATCGGGCGCGTGGTGGCGTCGCGCCATGCGGGGTTCGCGGAAGGCGATCTCGTGCAGGGGCTCGTCGGCTGGCAGGACTATGCGGTCGTGCCGGCCGACCAGACCGCGCAACTCGTGAAGCTGCCCGCGGAGTCGGGCCTGCCGCTGCCGACGCTGCTCGGCGCGTGCGGGATGAGCGGGCTGACCGCGTACTACGGGCTGACGGATATCGCGCCGGTGCAGCCGGGTGAAACGCTCGTGGTATCGGCGGCGGCCGGCTCGGTCGGCTCGATCGCCGGGCAGATCGGCAAGATCCACGGCGCGCGCGTGGTCGGCATCGCGGGCGGCGCGGACAAGTGCCGCTACCTGACCGAGACGCTCGGCTTCGACGCGGCCGTCGATTACAAGGCCGACGATTTCCGTCAGCAACTGAAGGCGGCGACGCCGGACGGCGTGCACGTGAACTTCGAGAACGTCGGCGGCGAGGTGATGCGCGCGGTGCTGTCGCGCATGGTGATCGGCGGGCGCGTTGCGCTGTGCGGCGTGATCTCGAACTACAACAGCGGGCGTGCGGCGGACGACGTCGGCGTGCTGATCTCGAAGCGGCTGACGATGCGCGGCTTCCTGATCCTCGACTATCGCAAGAGCCGCGAGGCCGTGCAGACGCTCGCGGGCTGGCTGCGCGACGGCCGGCTCAAGGCCGAGGAGACGGTTGCAGACGGTCTCGAGAATGCGCCCGACGTGCTGAATCGCCTGTTCGACGGCGACCATCGCGGCAAGCTCGTGCTGCGCGTCGATCCGGACGCGTGACCGGCCCGCGGCATGCCGTGCGATGCCGGTCGTACGCTGCCGCGAGCGGCGCGAACGCGGTGCGTTCGAACAATTGGGCTTTAGTTTCGGACTTGTCCCATATATTGTCCGGGCGTCTCTCCCTAAAGTGATTGCCAGCAGACAGGCGGTGTGACCGACGCGTCACGCCGCCTTTTTTTCTGGTCACGTCAGGGGGGAAGGAACATGCGAAACGACGCGAAGCGGGCGGCATCGGTGGCGATGCGCGATCGAACGGTGCGGTGTGCCGGTGCCGTGTGGAAGATCGCAATAGGGCTTGGCGTGGCGTTCGCGATGTCGAATGCGGTGGCGGCCGGGCACGCTGCGTCAGGCGGTGACGTGCGCTTCATGGGTGCGCTCGTCGATCTCTACGACGTGACGCTCGACGCACGATCGAGCGTAGTCGTCGAAGGAAGAGAGATGGTGCACGGCGGAGCGGCGGCAACGCTGCGGTTCGATGCGCATGGCCGCCGTTTGCCGGGCGCCCATGTGGCACTGGTCGGGCCTGACGGTGCGCCGTTCGCGCCCGATGTCGCCTCGCGCGTGCGTGCAACGTGGCGCGATGCGCACGACGATCGAAGCGTGCCGCTGGTGTCGGGCCGCACGTATCGCGTCGGGCCGTATGGCGGCGTGATGATGCTGGCGGCGGATGAAGAAACGGGCGCCGTGGCGCCCGTTTTGATTCGCATTCGTCACCCGTGACCGCGAAGGTCCGCAGGTGCGTGGCACGCGGCCACGCGCAGTGTCATTCGCCCTGTTCGGAGCGTGCGTAGATGTCCCAGCTCGCCATGAACAGCGCGGCGACGAGCGGCCCGATCACGAAGCCGGTGATGCCGAACAGCGCCATCCCGCCGAGCGTCGAGATCAGCACGACCCAGTCGGGCATCTTCGTGTCCTTGCCGACGAGGATCGGGCGCAGCAGGTTGTCGACGAGACCGATTACGCCCACGCAGAACGCGACGAGAATCACGCATTTCCACACCGCGCCGATCATCAGCAAGTAGAGCGCGGCCGGCACCCAGACGAGGCTCGCGCCGATCGCGGGCAGCAGCGACAGGAACGCCATCAGCGCGCCCCACAGCACGACGCCTTCGATCCCGAGGATCCAGAAGATCAGGCCGCCGAGCGCACCCTGCACGAGCGCGACCGCGATGTTGCCTTTCACCGTCGCGCGCACGACCGTCGTGAATTTCGCCAGCAGCAGGTTCTTGTGCTCGTCGTCGAGCGGCAGCGCGCGGCGCACGCGGCGGCCGATCTCGCCGCCGTCGCGCAGCAGGAAGAACACCATGTACAGCATCACGCCGAAGCTCACGACGAACTGGAACGTGTTCTGGCCGATGCTGAGCGCCTGCGTTGCCGCGAGCTGGCTGATCTGCGCGGCGCCGTCAGTCAGTTTCTTCTGGATGCCGGGCAGGTTGCTCAGCCCGTATTTCTGCAGCAGGTGCTGGATCGACGACGGCAGTGCGTGGATGATGTCCTGGAAGTATTGCGAATAGTTCGGCTGCGCGGTCTTGATTTCCTGGTACACGTACGCGATTTCCTGCACGAGCGTCGCGGCGACGAACACGAGCGGCAGGATCACGATCAGGACGATCAGCGACAGCGTCACGAGCGCGGCCAGGTTGCGCCGCTTGCCGAAGCGCGCGGCGAGCCAGCGTTGCACGGGCTGGAACAGGATCGCGAGAATGGTGCCCCAGAACACGGCTCCGGAAAACGGCGCGAGGATCCAGCAGAGTCCGACGGTGACCGCGGCCAGCAGGAAATAGAAGAATTTTTGGTGGTCGTGTCCGCTTTCCATGGATGACATTCGCGCAGATTGATGCGTGGTTTGATTGAATCTCGTTGCTCCGCGCGCGATCGGTTCGCGATCGTCACGGGTTCGCGGCGCAATGCGCCGCGGGGCGGCCCGAAGCGGAGTATGCCCGCAAAGGTGCCGCCATCATAGCCGCTGCGCGCGACACATGCGAAAACGCCGCGGCCGGGGCCGCGGCGCTGCCGGGAAGCAAACGCGGCGCAACGCCGCGTGCCGCATCGTCAGATATTGAGCTTCGTGACCTTGGTGCCGTTCACCGAAAGGTCGCCCATCAGGCCCGCGTTGGTCAGGACCAGTACCTCGACCGGTGCGGTGGCCGTGGTCGTATCGACCGCGCCGTTCGCGCCGACCTTAACGACCGCGACCGATGCGTCGGCGCCCGCGGCCCAGCCTTCGGACTTGCGGAACGAGTCGAGCGCATCCTGCGTCATGAACAGGAACACGATCGCCTTCGACTGCGCGCCGGCCTGCAGGCCGACCGACAGCGACGACGTGTTGTAGTAGCCGACGGTGCTGCCGCCGACGCGCAGCGCGCCGTTGCCGGACTGGCCGCCGACGATGAAGCCGGCCTGCAGCACGTTCGGGAACACGAGCACGCCGCGCGATTTCGCGACGAGTTCACGCGAACCCGGCACCGTCGAATAGAGGCGCGACAGCGTTGCGTTCACGCTGGCGTCGATCGACTGGCGCTTCGACGCGCTGGTCGATGCGCTTTCGGGTTTGTCGGGCGTGGTCGTGCAGCCGGCGAGCGCGAGGCTGCCGAGCAGGACGGCGGCGGCGGCTTTCATGGCAAAGGTTTTTTGCATGGCGTTTCTCCTTCGTTGTCTGATTGAGGACGGTCGGGGCGGGCAGCGGGGCGGCCGGCTCCGTTCAACGGCGGGCAAGGAGCAGGCCCGCAACGAACGCGAGACCGGCGACGACGCCGGCGGTTTGCCACGGGTTGTCGTGCACGGCCTGCGACACGCGTTCAGCCGAATCGCGCAGCCGGGCGGCTGCGCTGCCCGACGCATGGTCGAGCGCGCTGCGCGCTTCATCGAGCCTGGATTGCACGCGCTTGCGCAGCGCGGCGATATCGCCGTCGCCATCGTTTTTCAGCAGGTCTTCCAGTTCGTCGACCAGCCCGCGCAGATCGTCGGTGACGTCGGCACGCAGGTCGCGGGCGGCCGAGCGCGTCGTGCGTCCCACGCGCCGGCCCGTGCGACGAATGTCGGACAGGCCGCGGTCCAGCTTGTGTTCGATCGAGTCGGTGAGCGCCATGGTGTTGATCCTCCTTCGATTCAAGGCCAATTTGAAGATAAGACGAATCCCAGCAACTTGTGTGATTCACTTGGCCCGATTTTGTTTCGAGACAAATTTTCAATTCGTCGGCAGGATTGCCGCGAAGCCCCGCCGCACGGGGCGGCACGGCGGTTGAAAAAAATTCGCATTCCGGGCGAAGCGGCGTATCGGGCTGCGGTACGCGGTGAAGGCACGGTAAATATGGCGTCGCCAGGGCTATCAGGTAAATAGTGCCGTTGCAGGCCTTGAGCTGATGCAAATGCACTAGTCGACGCGTTGTGGACGAGCACGGTTCGTGCCCGGGGACGCCAACGTGCCGCCGTCGCCAAGCGCGACGTCGATCACGACGGGATCGTGGTCCGATGAACGGTACGCGTCGGGTGCGTAATAAGACGACCGTTGCGCGGACGTCTTGTAATCGGGCACGGGTTGCAGCGCGACCGGTTCGTCGGCGTTGATGTGCCAGACGTGCACGGCCTTCACGCGCGCGGCGAGCGCCGGCGTGGCGAGCGCGTGGTCGAGGCTGCCCGCTTCGCCGCGAAATACGTAGCTGTACGCAGTATCGCCGACGAAGCGGGCCACCAGGTTCGCGTAGCCACGAGATTCGAGCGTGAGCACCGGATCTTCCTTCGCGTAGCTGTTCAGGTCGCCGATCAGCAGTACGCCGTCGGCCGCGGTACCCGTCGGCGACGTGGCGAGCCAGTCGGAGACGCGCGCGGCCGCTCGCGTGCGCGCTGCGTTCCAGCAGCCCTGGCCGTCCGACTGGTCGCGATCGGCGCCGGTCGCGTTCGGGCAGTTCTTCGATTTCAGGTGATTGACCGCGACCGTGAACGCGCGCGTGCCGCCGATGCGCCGGAATGTCTGCGCGAGCGGCGGGCGGTGCCGGCCGCCGAGTGCAACGGTCGCCGCACGCCCGGCCGGCTCGACCGTGCGGCTGTCGTACAGCAGCGCGACCGCAATCGCATCGCGGCCGAGCCGCGCTGTGCCGGGATCGACCGCGCGCCAGCCGTCGCCAAGTTGCCCGGCGAAACGCTGCACGGCGCTCGCGTCGCCGTGGCCGTTGTTCGCGATTTCCATCAGCCCGATCACGTCGGCACGCAGCGCGCGCAATGCCGCGACGATCTTCGCCTCCTGTCGCGCGAACGCGGCGGGCGTTTTCGCGCCGCGGTTGTCCGGGGCATCGAATCCGCTGCCATGCCCGTCGCCGTTGAAATAGTTGAATACGTTGAACGACACGATGCGCACATCGGCGTCGGGATGCCGGGCGGGCGCATCGGTACGCGGGTTCGCGGCGGCATCGAACACCGGCGCCGCGCCGGCAACCGGTTGCAGCCGCCACGCGCCGTGGCGCAGTTCGAGCACGCCTTCGACGCGGTGCACCGTATAGCCCGCGCGCAGTGTGTTGGCGGCGCTCAGCGCGGGCGGCGGATAGCGCACGGTCGCGGGATCGCGGCGGCTCGAGCCGTCGTCGAGCACGATGCGGTTGCGTGCGTTGGCTGCTGCGAGCGCGGCGGCCTCGGCCGGCGGGGCGACGTGGGTCGGAATGCGCAGCCGGCCGTTGCTGAGGACGACACTGCCGTAGCGGCCGAGTTCGTGGGTATCGCTCACCGTCAGCGTTTGCGGCAGGCGCACCCGCATCCCTTCATGCGCGGCCAGCACGGATTGCGTGGCGACCGGCAGCGTGAGCGTTGCCGGTGTGACTGCCTGCCCGCGTGCGCAGACGGTCACGCCGCCCGACAGCGTGAATTGCGTCCGGCCGTATCGCTCGTCGACGCGGCCCGTGAGATGGACGAGATCGCCGGCCTGCGCGCGTGCGTTCGGCGCGTACACGAACACGCCTTCCGGGACGCCCGGCCGGTGCAGCCGCTGCGCGTCGGCCTGCTGGACGAAGAAGCCGCCGAGGCCGTCGGTGCCGCCGAACGCCGCGGTGACGACAGCTTCGATCGAGGTCGTTTGCCCGGCCAACGGCGACGGGCCGCCGGCGCCGCGGAGCTCGGCAATCGGCGTGGTTGCGCCGCCGCAGCCGGCGCTGACCGGCGGCTCGGCCGTGGCCGGCCGGGCAAAGAGGGCGGCGGGGGCGAAGACGGTGGCGAGGGCGATGAACGGTGCAACGGCAAGCGGCAGAAGCAGGCGTGACATGGGGCGGTCCACAGGAAGAAAATCCGACGGTTCGGGCAGGCATCTTGACGGCAAAATGTCAGGAAGCGGCCGAATTGGCCGTCCGGCCAGTGCCGATTGGCCGACGATGCAAGCCGCGCGGCGGCTGCTACGCTTTTGCATCGGCCGGCGCATCCCGATTGCGCAGCGAACGCTGCCGCGCCCCGTTCCCACAGGAGAAATCCATGTCTTACATGCTGTTGATTGTCGAGCCAACCGACCAGCGCGCCGAGCGCACGCTCGACGAAGGTCAGGCGCTGTACGCGCGGATGGTCGATTTCGCCGAGACGCTGAAGGCGCGTGGCGTGCTGCGCGGCGTCGAGTCGCTGGAGCGCTCCGAGCGCGGGACGCGCGTGCAGGTGCGCGACGGCGAGACGCGCCTGCTCGACGGCCCGTTCGCGGAGGCGAAGGAGATGGTCGGCGGCTTCTTCCTCGTCGATGTCGACACGCGCGAGGAAGCAATCGAGATCGCGCGCCAGTGCCCGGCCGCGCAATGGTGCACGGTCGAGGTGCGGGCGGTCGGCCCGTGCTTCCTGTGATTGCCGTGACTCAGTATTTACCCTGATCTATCGCGAAATATGTCGATCCGGCTGTCTTCCGGCCGTCGTCCGGATAAGGCGCCGATGAACGGGCGCTGCCTTCCACCACGACAAGGAGTGAACGATGCGATTCATGATCATGATCCGGGCGAACGCTGTCAGCGAGTCCGACGCGTTGCCGGACAACCGGCTGGTCGAGGCCATGACCGTCTATCACGAGGAACTGGCCGGTGCGGGCGTGCTGCTCGACGCGAACGGGCTGCGGCCGAGCTCGCGCGGCTGGCGCGTGCGCTACACGGGCGGCAAGGGCACGGTGGTCGACGGCCCGTTCGCCGAAACGAAGGAACTGATCGCCGGCTATACGCTGATCCAGGTGCGTTCGCGCGACGAAGCGCTCGAATGGACTCGCCGGTTCCCCGCGCCGTTCGGCGCCGAGATGGATTGCGAGATCGAGGTGCGGCCGCTGTTCGAGCTTGATGACCTCACGCCGAGCGACGCGGTCGAGCGGTTCCGCGAACTCCACGTCGGCCGCACCGGCGCCTGATTGATTACCCACCACCTGAATCCAACCTCACCGGGAGCACCCGACATGCACAAGATGGTCTTCATCAACCTGCCCGTGGCCGACCTGCCGCGTTCGAAGGCGTTCTACCAGGCGCTCGGCTTCGAGGTCGTGCCGGCCTATACCAACGACCAGGCCGCGTGCATCAAGATCAGCGACACGATTTTCGCGATGCTGCTCGTGCGGCCGTTCTTCCAGACGTTTACCGGCAAAACCATCATCGATCCCGCGACGCAGGTGCAGGCCCTGTCATGCCTGTCGTGCGAAAGCCGCGCCGAGGTCGATGCGATCGTCGCGAAGGCGCTGGCGGCCGGCGGGTCCGCGCCGCAAGCGCCGCGCGAGTACCCGAACATGTACGGCCACGGGTTCGACGATCCGGACGGCCATGCATGGGAACTGATGGCCATGCCGCTGGACGCGTCCGCCGAGGGGCAGGCGTCGTGACGCGTGAGGCGACTCACCGTGCGATCGAAGCGGTCTGGCGGATCGAGGCGCCCAAGATCATCGCGCGCGCCGCACGCGTGGTGCGCGATGTCGGCGTGGCCGAGGAACTGGCGCAGGACACGCTCGTCGCGGCGCTCGAGCACTGGCCCGTCGACGGCGTGCCCGACAACCCGGCCGCATGGCTGATGACGGCCGTGAAGCGTCGCGCACTCGATCGTGTCCGGCAGGAGTCGCTCCACGCGGCGAAGCGCGACCAGCTCGGCCACGAGATGGACGCGCTCGAAGCGCATGTCGTCCCCGACATCGCGGAGGCGCTTGCCGACGCGAGCGACGACGACATCGGCGACGACCTGCTGCGGCTGATCTTCACGTCGTGCCACCCGGTGCTGTCGACCGATGCGCGCGTCGCGCTCACGCTGCGGCTGCTCGGCGGGCTGACGACGGGCGAGATCGCGCGCGCGTTCCTGACGCCCGAGCCGACGATCGCGCAGCGGATCGTGCGCGCGAAGCGCACGCTCGCGGCGGCGCACGTGCCGTTCGAGGTGCCGGCCG
>NZ_JAAGPO010000158.1:0-26083 GCF_017104825.1 Burkholderia sp. Ac-20345
CCGTCGCGGCCCGGCCGCGCTACGCGCTGGTCGCCACCGCGTGCCTCGTCGCGCTGATCGCGCTGTCGCTCGCGTGGGAGCTGTGGCTCGCGCCGCTGCGCCCGGGCGGCTCCGCGCTGATGCTCAAGGCCATCCCGCTCGCGCTCGCGCTACCCGGCGTCTGGCGGCGTAACATCTATACGATGCAGTGGGCGAGCATGCTGATACTCGTCTATTTCGCCGAAGGCGTCGTGCGCGGCATGTCCGATCGCGGGCTGTCCGCGACGCTCGGCTGGTGCGAGACCGCGCTTGCCGTCGTCTTCTTCGTGGCGGCGCTGGCGTACGTCGCGCCGTTCAAGCGCGCGGCGAAAAAGTCGCGCGCCGCGTCCTGACCCTTACGCGACAAGGTAATGATGTCCTCCGAAGCTTTCGTTTCCGCGTGCCGCGACGCGATCGGCGCCGACCATGTGCTGACCGACGCGCACGATACCGAGCCGTTCCTGACCGACTGGCGCCGCCGCTACAAGGGTGCCGCGTGTGCGGTGCTGAAACCCGCGAACACGGCCGAAGTCGCCGCGCTCGTCAAACTGGCCAACGCACACGGCATCGCGCTCGTGCCTCAGGGCGGCAACACGGGCCTGGCCGGCGGCGCCACGCCCGACGCGAGCGGCAGCCAGGCCGTCCTGAGCGTCGCGCGCCTGAACCGCGTGCGTGCGCTCGATCCGCACAACAACACGATCACCGTCGAAGCCGGCGTGATCCTCGCCGACGTGCAGGCGCGCGCCCGCGAAGGCGGCCGGCTGTTCGCGCTGAGCCTCGCGGCGGAAGGCAGCTGCACGATCGGCGGCAACCTGTCGACCAATGCCGGTGGCACCGCGGTGCTGCGCTACGGCAACGCGCGCGAGCTGTGTCTCGGGCTCGAGGTCGTCACGCCGCAGGGTGAAATCTGGGACGGCCTGCGTGGACTGCGCAAGGACAACACGGGCTACGACCTGCGCGACCTGTTCATCGGCGCGGAAGGCACGCTCGGGATCATCACGGCAGCCGTGATGAAGCTGCATCCGCTGCCGGCCGCGCAGGTCACGGCACTCGCCGCGCTCGAGTCGCCGCACGCGGCGCTCGATTTCCTCGCGCTCGCGCAGCGCGCGGCCGGGCCGCTGCTGACCGGCTTCGAGCTGATGTCGGACTTCTGCATGCAGCTCGTCGGCAAGCACTACCCGCAACTGCGCTACCCGTTCGCGCAGACGCATGCGCAGACGGTGCTGCTCGAGCTGTCCGACAACGAAAGCGAAGCGCATGCGCGCGCGCTGTTCGAGAAACTGATGGAAGAAGCGTTCGAGGCCGGGCTCGTGGTCGACGCGGTGGTCGCCGAGAATCTCGCGCAGTCGCGCGCGTTCTGGGACCTGCGCGAGCACATCCCGCTCGCACAGGCCGACGAGGGGCTCAACATCAAGCACGACATCGCGGTGCCGATTTCGTCGATCGCGCGCTTCATCGACGAGACCGACGCGGCGATCCAGCAGGCCGCGCCGGGCGCGCGGATGGTCACGTTCGGCCACCTCGGCGACGGCAATCTCCACTACAACGTGCAGATGCCCGAAGGCGGCGACCCGAAAGCGTTCCTGGCCGCGTTCCAGGCGCCGATCAACCGGATCGTCTACGACAACGTGCACCGCCACCACGGCACGATCAGCGCGGAGCACGGCATCGGCCAGTTGAAGATCGACGACGCGCAACGCTACAAGTCGCCGGTCGAAACGACACTGATGCGCACGCTGAAGACCGCGCTCGACCCGCGCGGCCTGATGAATCCCGGCAAGGTCCTGCGCTGAAGCCGCCCACTCCGGAGCCACGCCCGTGAAAATCCGCGTCCTGTCCGACCTGCATCTCGAAAGCAACCTGCCCGACGCGATCCCGCATGCCGACGCGGATCTCGTCGTGCTGGCCGGCGACATCCACAATCACGCGGAAGGGCTGCGCTGGGCCGCCGAAACGTTCGATCCCGAGGTGCCGGTGATCTACGTGCCGGGCAACCACGAGTACTACGACGGGGAATTCGGCGCGCTGGAGACAGCGATGCGCGATGCCGCGCAGGCGCTCGACAACGTGCACTACCTGAACAACGACGTCTACGTCGATCCCGCGCAGCGCTTTCGCGTGCTAGGAACTACGCTCTGGGCCGATTTTTCGCTGTTCGGCGCCGACGAAGCCAGCCTTGCCAGCTCGATCGAGGCCGGGCTGCGCGTGATGCTCGATTTCAAGGGATTGATCCAGGTGACTTGGCCGCATGACGCGGCGCTGCATGCGGCGCCGGGCACGCCGGAACGGGATTTCTCGCCGGCCGATGCGATCGCGCTGCATCGACGCAGCCGCGCGTGGCTCGAAGCGCAGCTCGCGACGCCGTTCGCGGGCCAAACGATCGTCGTTACCCACCACGCGCCGCACCGGCGTTCGCTGGCGGAGCGCTATGCGGAAGATCTTGCGTCGGCGGGATTCGTTACGGACATGGCGGAACTCGTGCAGCCGCCGGTCAATCTGTGGCTCCACGGCCACACGCATACGTCATTCGACTATGTGGCGGACGGCGACACACGCGTGGTGTGCAACCCGCGCGGCTACATCCACCGGCGCACCGGCGAACTGGAAAATACCGCATTCGCGTGGGACAAGGTCGTCGAGCTCGGCTGAACGCCGGCCCGCCCGGCCGCATTGCGCGGCCTTTTTCGACGTGGGACGTGACCCCGGGATCAGCGGCCCGGGCGGCGCGGTTCGCGCACGCGCACCGGAACCGGCTTCATCTGCGCCTTCGCCTTCATCGCACGCAGCAGGTCGCGAGTCGCCGCGGCGGCCGCGGCCGCGCCCAGCAGGACTCCAAGGCCGATCATCAGGTGCGTATCCATTGCTACTCCGGGGTTGCGTATCTCGTTAATTCCCACAGTATCAAACTGTCCGACACACGTTCGTAAAAAAATGTTGCGTGAAGGACAAATCTCGTCAGATTGCGGCCGACCGCGCCATCATGTCGCACGCGTGTACTGCGCGAGCGCGGCTTCGTCGGCTGCAAGCGTGGCCGGCAGTTCGTCACGCAGGAAATCGACCCAGGTGCGAATTTTCGCGTCGAGGTACTGGCGCGACGGATACAGCGCGTAGATGTTCATCACGTGCGACCGGTATTCGGGCATCACGCGCACGATGTGCCCGCTGCGCAGCCAGCCGATCGCCGAATAGAGCGGCAGCCCGCCGACCCCCATCCCCTCACGCACCGCCACTGCAAGCGCCTCGGCGACATTCACGCGAAACGGCGGCGCCGTGATCGGGACAACCTCGTCGCCGTTCGGCCCCGCCAGCGCCCATTCGTCGAACTGAAAGCCCGGCGCGACCATCCCGAGGCAGATGTGCTGCGCGAGATCGGCCGGACGCTGCGGCACGCCGTGCGCCTCGATATAGGCGGGCGATGCGCACACCACGCTGTAGCTCTCGCCGAGCCGCTGCGATACGAGCCCCGAATCCGGCAGGTCACGGCCGACGACGACCGCGACGTCATACCCCTCGTCGAGCAGGTCGGGCATCCGCTGCGCGAGCGTCAGCTCGACGTGCACGTCCGGGTAGCGCTCGCGATAGCGCGCGATGGCCGGCACCAGATAGTGCTGGCCGAGGCTTGTGAAGCAATGAACCTTCAGCTTGCCCGACGGGCGCGCATGCGCATCACCCGCCTCGGCTTCAGCCTGGTCGACGTACGCGAGGATCTGCTCGCAGCGCTGCAGATAGCGCTCGCCGGCTTCGGTCAGCGCGATCCGACGCGTCGTGCGATTCAGGAGGCGCGTGCGCAGGTGCGCCTCGAGATCCGAGACCGCGCGTGATGCATAGGCGGTGGTCGAATTCATCTGCTGGGCGGCCGCGGTAAAGCTTCCCGCGTCGACCACGCGGACGAATACCCGCATGTTTTGTAGCGTATCCATCCCATTACCCGTTTGAATCCGGACGGATTGTTGCACAGAGGCGAACAAGTATTGTCTCAGGATTCGTAAAAATGACTTGCACCCTTGTCCATTTATTCAGGAATCGCTGAAAAATATAATCGCATCCGACTCATCTATATCCGAAAGGGAGAAAATCGTGCAGTCTCCGGCAAAAAAAGGGACGATCGCACTGGCGGTTCTTGCAGTCTCATTAATAATGGCCGGATGCGCGAGCATGGGCGACAACAAGCCGCAGTCGGCCCGCATCGAGGCGAACGCGCTCGACGCCGGCGCCGCGATCCGTGCGGCCGACCGTGACGCGGGCTGGCCCGCAGCCGACTGGTGGCGCGCCTACCGCGATCCGCAACTCGACGCCTGGATCGCCAACGCCCAGGCCGGCAACCCGACGCTCGCGGCCGCCGAGGCCCGGGTGCGCGAAGCGCAGGCGATGGCACGCGTGGCCCGCTCGGCCGAATTGCCGCAGATCAACGGCAACCTCTCGCTGATGCGCGAACACTGGCCGGACAACGTGTACTACGGCCCGGGTCCGCTCGCGAACGCCGATACCTGGAACAATACCGGCACGCTCGGCCTGTCGTACCACCTCGACCTGTGGGGCAAGGACAAGAACGCGACCGAACGCGCGCTCGACACTGCGCATGCGACCGCCGCCGACGCGCGTGCGGCGAAGCTCGAACTCGAAGTCAACGTCGTGCGCGCGTATGTCGGCATGTCGATGAACTACGCGCTGCTCGATCTCGCGCACGAAACGTTCGAACGCCAGCACTCGCTCGCCGATCTCGCACGCAAGCGGCTGCAGGCCGGCCTCGGCACGCAGCTCGAAGTGAGCCAGGCGGAATCGACGCTGCCCGACTACGAGCGCCAGATCGACAGCTACGAGGAAGCGATCCAGCTCGCGCGGCACCAGCTCGCCGCGCTGGCCGGCAAGGGTCCGGGCGCCGGCGATGCGATCAAGCGGCCGCAGCTGTCGCTCAACGCGCATGCCGGCCTGCCGTCGGCAATGCCGGCCGACCTGCTCGGCCGCCGCCCCGACGTCGTCGCGGCGCGCTGGACGGTCGACGCGCAGGCGCGCGGCATCGATGTCGCGAAGGCGTCGTTCTACCCGAACATCGACCTGCTCGCGACGGTCGGCGGCTTCGGCGTGACCGCGCCGTTCACCGACTTCCTGCGCGCGATGAACGGCGGCTGGACGGCCGGCCCCGCGCTGTCGCTGCCGATCTTCGAAGGCGGCCGGCTGCGCGCGCAGCTCGGTGCAGCGAATGCCGGCTACGACCAGGCGGTCGAGCGCTACAACCAGACGATCGTCGGCGCGCTCAAGGACATCGCCGACCAGGTCGTGCGGATCCGCTCGCTCGATACGCAGCAGAAGGACGCCGCACGCTCGGTGGCCGCCAACGACCGCAGCTACCAGCTGTCGCGCGAAGGCTTCCGGCGCGGGCTGACCGATTACGTGAACGTGCTGGTCGCGCAGCAGCAGTTGCTGCGCGCGCAGGAGACGGCCGCCCGCATCGATGCGGAACGCCTCGCCGCGCACGCGCAGCTGATGGCCGCGCTCGGTGGCGGTGTCGAGACGGGTGCGGATGTACCGGGCGGCGATCCGTCGGGCGGCGATCCGTCGCACGGCAAATCCGCCGCGGGCGCAGCCGCGCCTGCCGCCGCGTCGGGCGCGATGCCCGTGGCAGCAGTCGCCCGGCCCGCGACGGTGGCCGCCGCCGGTGCGTCCGGCGTGCCGGCCGCACGATAACGCGGAGCGACGCCATGTCAGCCTCCTCCCCCGCTTCCACGCCCGCCGGTGGCCCGTTCGCGGCCTGGACCGCCGCGTTCGGCGACTGGGCCCGCACCGACGGCGCCGCGTGGCTCTACCTGTTCAAGGCACTGCTCGCCGCGTTCATCGCGACCGGAGTGTCGATGCGGCTCGACCTGCCCGCACCGAAAACGGCGCTGACGACGGTATTCATCGTGATGCAGCCGCAAAGCGGCGCCGTGCTCGCGAAGAGCTTCTACCGGGTCGCCGGCACGATCTTCGGGCTCATCGCGACGCTCACGTTCGTCGGGCTGTTCCCGCAGCAGCCGCAGCTGTTCCTGCTGGCCATCGCCCTGTGGATCGCGCTGTGCACCGCCGGCGCCGCGCGCAACCGCAACTTCCGCAGCTACGGCTTCCTGCTCGCCGGCTATACGACCGCGCTGATCGGCCTGCCCGCGTCGCAACACCCGGACGGCGCGTTCATGAGCGCGATGACGCGCGTCTCGGAAGTCATCATCGGGATCGTGTCGGCCGGCGTCGTCAGCGCGCTCGTGTTTCCGCAGTACACGGGCGAGCAGATGCGCACGACGGTACGCAAGCGCTTCGGCAGCTTCGTCGACTACGTCGCATCGGCACTGTCGGGCCAGCTCGACCGCGCGCACATCGAGACCATCCACACGCGCTTCGTCGCCGACGTGGTCGGTTTCGAGGCCGCGCGCAGCATGGCCGTGTTCGAGAATCCGGATACGCGCATGCGCAGCGGCCGCCTCGCGCGGCTGAACAGCGAGTTCATGAGCGCGTCGAGCCGTTTTCACGCGCTGCACCAGTTGATGAACCGGCTGCATGCGGCCGGTGCGCAGGCCGCGATCGATGCGATCGAACCGTATTTCCGCGAAATCGCACCGCTGCTCACGCGCCATGGCGAACCCGTGCGCACGTCGATCGACGCCGCGCACTCGGCCGAACAACTGCTCGCATGGCGCGACGCGCTGCCGCGCCGTATCCGCGCGACGCGCGCGGAACTCGAAACGCAGCCCGGCTTCCCGCTGCTCGACTTCGACACGGCCGCCGAGCTGCTGTATCGCTTCATCACCGACCTGCAGGAATACGCGGCGACCTATGCATCGCTCGCGACCGCGACGCACGAGCGCGAACGCTGGATCGAGCGCTACGAGCCGCGCACCAACCGGACGGCCGCCACGATCGCGGGGATCCGCACCGCGACGGTGATTCTCGCGCTGGGCTGGTTCTGGATCGAGACCGCGTGGCCGAGCGGCGTGATGCTGGTGCTGAACGCCGCGGCGACCTGCGCGCTCGCGTCGTCTGCACCGCGCCCGACCGCGATGGCCGCGCAGATGGGGATGGGCACGGCGCTGGCCGTGTGCACCGGCTTCCTGCTGATGTTCGGCATCTACCCGCGGATCGACGGCTTCTGGCTGCTGTGCGCGGCGCTCGCGCCGTTGCTCGCGATCGGCATCTACATGACGCTGAAGCCGAAGCTCGCAGGCTACGGGATGGGCTACCTGATCTTCTTCTGCTTCCTCGCCGGCCCCGACAGCATCACGCACTACGATCCGATGAGCTTCATGAACGACGCGCTCGCGCTGCTGTTGTCGATGCTGGTATCGGCGATCGCGTTCGCCGTGCTGTTCCCGCCGACCGCGCCGTGGCTCAAGAAACGGCTGTTCGCCGACCTGCGCCATCAGGCTGTCGCGGCCTGCCACGCGCGGCTCTCCGGGTTGCGCACGCGCTTCGAGAGCGGCGCGCGCGACCTGATGTACCAGGCGCACACGCTGTCGGCCGACCAGCCCGACGTGCAGCGCGACGCGCTGCGCTGGATGTTCGCGGTGCTCGAAACCGGCAACGCGGCCATCGACCTGCGCCAAGAGCTGGCAACGCTGCCGCCCGACCCGCGTTATGCGCCGACGATGCCGTGGCGACGCGCGATCGAGACGATGCGCGCCGCGCTGTCGTCGCTGTTCACCCGGCCGGACGCCGAACGCTTCGATGCAACGCTCGCGGCGGTCAACGATGCGATCGACACGACCCGGCAGACGCTCGACGCGTTCACGCCGACGCGCGAGGAGCGCCACCGGCTGCAGCGCATCCTGAGCCACCTGCATTTCGTGCGCACGGCCCTGCTCGATCCCGAATCGCCGCTCGCCGCGCTCAATCGCAACCGCCCCGTGCGTCCCCAACCAGGAGCCTCGTCATGATGCCGCGTGAAATCGCCATTCTCGATGCCTACATGCCCACGGTGGTGCTGCTGTTCGTCCTCGGCGCGCTCGCGACCTGGGCCGTCGACCGCCTGCTCGCCTATACGGGCCTCTACCGTCTCGTCTGGCACCCGTCGCTGTTCCGGGCCTGCCTTCTTGTCTGCATTTGCGGCGGACTGAGTCTTGCCGTTTACCGTTGATTCCGAACCATCATGATTCTCAGAAAACTCTTCGGCTTCGTCGCGACCGCCGTCATTCTTCTCGTCGCGATCCTGATCGGGCGCTCGCTGTGGGTGCACTACATGGACGATCCGTGGACGCGCGACGGGCGCGTGCGCGCCGAGATCGTCAACGTCGCGCCGGACGTGTCGGGCGCGATCGTCGAATTGCCCGTGCATGACAACCAGCTCGTGAAAAAGGGCGACCTGATCATGCAGATCGATCCGTCGCACTACCAGATCGCAGTCGAGCAGGCGCAGGCGGCCGTCGCCGCCCGCCGCGCGGAACTGCAGATGCGCCGCGACGACGCGGCCCGCCGCGCGGATCTCGATGCACTCGTCGTGTCGAAGGAAAACCGCGAGAACGCCGCGCACAGCGCATCGAGCGCCGATGCGCAGTACCAGCAGGCGATCGCCGCGCTCGATGCCGCGAAGCTCAACCTCGAGCGCACGCGCGTCGTCGCGCCGGTCGACGGCTACGTCACGAACCTGCAGACGTTCAAGGGCAACTACGCGGTGGCCGGCCAGGCAAAGCTCGCGATCGTCGACAGCCACTCGTTCTGGGTCTACGGCTACTTCGAGGAAACCAAGCTGCCGCGCGTGAAGATCGGCGCGCCGGCCGAGATGCGGCTGATGAGCGGCGGCGTGATGAAGGGCCACGTCGAAAGCATTTCGCGCGGCATCTACGATCGCGACAACCCGCAAAGCCGCGATCTCGTCGCGGACGTGAACCCGACCTTCAACTGGGTGCGCCTCGCGCAGCGCGTGCCGGTACGCATCAAGATCGACGACGTGCCGGCCGACGTGGTGCTGTCGGCGGGCACGACCTGCACGGTCATCATCGATCCCGACAAGCAGAAGAAGTCGTAATGGCTGAACGGCCGGGCGCGCTCAGGCCGCGATGCGAAAGCGCCCGACCAGCGACTTCAACGCCTGCGCCTGCTCGTCGAGCGCGTTCGCCGCGGCGGCGGCCTGCTCGACGAGTGCCGCGTTCTGCTGGGTGCCGGCGTCCATCTGCGTGACCGCGCGGCCGATCTCGTCGATCCCGGCGCTCTGCTCGTCCGATGCGGCAGAAATTTCACCGATGATGTCGGTCACGCGCTTGACCGCGCGCACGACGTCACCCATCGTGCGGCCCGCATCGTGTGCGAGCGCCGCACCGTTGGCGACGCGCTCGACCGACGCGCCGATCAGCGCGCGGATCTCCTTCGCCGCGGTCGCCGCGCGCTGCGCGAGCAGGCGGACCTCACCTGCGACCACCGAGAAGCCGCGCCCCTGCTCGCCGGCGCGTGCGGCCTCGACCGCCGCGTTCAACGCGAGAATGTTGGTCTGAAACGCGATCCCCTCGATCGTGCCGATGATGTCGCGAATGTTCTTCGCGCTGTCGTCGATCTCACTCATCGTCGCCACCACACGCCCGACGACTTCCCCACCCGTCTCCGCGACGGCCGACGCATTGGCCGCGAGCGCGCTCGCCTGCCGCGCGTTCTCGGCGTTCTGCCGTACGGTCGACGTGAGCTGCTCCATGCTGGCCGCGGTGCGCTCGAGCGCGACGGCCTGCTGCTCGGTGCGTTTCGACAGATCGAGATTGCCGGTGGAGATTTCGCCCGACGCGGCCGCGATCGCCTCGGCGCTGACGGCGATCTCGCCGACGGTCGCCGCGAGCCCCGTCTGCATCTCGGCCAGCGCACGCACCATGCTGTCGCGGTCGTGCCGGCCCAGCTTGATCGGTTGCGTCAGGTCGCCGCGCGCGATGTCGGCGGCGATCGCCTTCGCGTGCGCGGGCTCGCCACCGAGCTGCGACGCGAGACGGCGCACGACGCGCTCGGCGATGACGATCGCGAGCACGATCAGTGCAACCGTCATCGCCGCGATCATCGCGAACGACGACGAGAAAATGGTGGCGGACGCATCGAGTGTCGCCTTCGACTTCGCGCCGCGCGTCTTCACGAGCTCGGCGACGAGTTTCTCGAGCTTGCCGGTTTCGACCAGCAGCGACACGTCCTGCGTGCCGACCTGCCAGTTCATCTGCGACAGGTCGAGCGGCTGCGCGCGCACGAGCTCGACGAAATCGCGCAGGTGCGCGCTCCACGTGCCGACCGCCGTCGAGAATGCGCGCAGCCGCGCCGAATCGTCGACGTCGGCCGGATCCGCGTAGCGCTGCAGCGTGCCGAGCGCGTGGCCGATCGACGCGAGCCCCGCGCCCACTTCCGCGCCCAGTTCGTCGCGCTCCTTCGCGGTGGTCGCAGTCAGCAGCATCTTCTGGGCACGGCTCGCGCGCAGCACTTCGGCCCGGACCTCCTCGGCCGCGCGGCTCGCGACGTGGCCCTGCTCGTAGACCGACGCGATCGACGCGTTCAGCCGGCTGATCTGCCACAGCGAAAACATGCCGATCGCCAGTGTGCCGACGAGCAGGATCGCGAATGCGGCGCGCAACGTCGCCTTGACGGTCCACGGCCGGCGCTCGCGACGCGCCGCTTGCAGGCGCCGGGCAGCGCGGCCTGCGGCAACGTCGGGTGCGGCGGCCGCCGCACTTGGCTGTGGATGCAAAGATGCTGCTTTCATCGAACTATCCCCGTATTGATCACGCGGCCGGAAAGGTCGGTCCCGGCATTCCCGCGATGGCTGGCCATGCCGCGCGTCCTGCGCCCGCACGGCGGGTAGCCGGTGCCGGGCGCGGCGCGCCTGTTGTCTTGTCATTGGGTCGTTCTACGGCCGCCACCGCCGTTTCTTGAGTCCGGGAAACCACGCACCGGCCCCCGGCGCGGCTCCCGCTGACAGGCGGGAGCGCCGCCAGCGGTTATACCTGGCCAAAAAAGCGGGCACCGGCCGATCCGTCAGATGAATGTCCGATTCACGATAAAACTTGTCCGGACATTCTCGATACGCCACATTACACTTCTTTGACGCAGCAACGATTCAAGACGCGCCAATCCCCAGCAGAGCGCGCCCGCCACCTCAACTCGTTCAGCTCTCACATGGAAACCAGCCTCGACAACGGCTCCGCCCGCGCGGCCGCCGCCCAGCCGTCCGCGCCCCCCGTTGCCCGCACCGTCTATCCGGTGCTCGGCGCGATCAGCTTCTCGCACATGCTCAACGACATGATCCAGTCGTTGATCCTCGCGATCTATCCGATGCTCAAGAGCCAGTTCGCGCTGTCGTTCGCGCAGATCGGCCTGATCACGCTCACCTACCAGATCACCGCATCGCTGCTGCAGCCGCTCATCGGCCTCTATACCGACAAGCGTCCGAAGCCGTATTCGCTGCCGGTCGGCATGGGCTTCACGCTTGCGGGGCTGCTGCTGATGTCGGTCGCGCCCAATTTCCCGATGCTGCTGGTCGCCGCGGCGCTCGTCGGCTGCGGCTCGTCGGTGTTCCATCCCGAATCGTCGCGCGTCGCGCGGATGGCGTCGGGCGGCCAGCACGGGCTTGCGCAGTCGGTGTTCCAGGTCGGCGGCAATGCGGGCTCCGCGCTCGGGCCGCTGCTTGCCGCGCTCGTGATCATTCCGCACGGCCAGCACAGCATCGCGTGGTTCTCGGCGGCCGCGCTCGTCGCGATGATCGTGCTTACGCAGATCGGCCACTGGTACAAGAAGCATCCGTCGATGAAGAAGAAGACAGCGGCAACCGGCCACCCGACGCTGTCGCGCGGCCGCGTGATGGGCGCGATCGGCGTACTGGTGCTGCTTGTGTTCTCGAAGTACTTCTACCTCGCGAGCATCAACAGCTATTTCACGTTCTACCTGATCGACAAGTTCCACCTGTCGGTGCAGGCCGCGCAGATCCACCTGTTCGTGTTCCTCGCGGCCGTGGCGGCCGGTACGCTGATCGGCGGGCCGGTGGGCGACCGGATCGGCCGCAAGTACGTGATCTGGGTGTCGATCCTCGGCGTCGCGCCGTTCACGCTGCTGCTGCCGTACGCGAACCTGTTCTGGACCAGCGTGCTGACCGTGATCATCGGCATCGTGCTGGCGTCCGCGTTCGCCGCGATCCTCGTCTACGCGACGGAGCTGATGCCCGGCAAGGTCGGGATGGTCGCGGGCCTGTTCTTCGGCTTCGCGTTCGGCCTCGGCGGGGTCGGCGCGGCCGTGCTCGGCCAGCTCGCCGACGCGACGAGCGTCACGTTCGTCTACAAGGTGTGCTCGTTCCTGCCGCTGATCGGCGTGCTGACGGTGTTCCTGCCGAACCTCGAAAGTAGCCGGCGCAAGAAGGCGTGACGAACCGGCCGCGGCGTGCGCGCCGCGGCCGGTCGAACGGCTCGAATGAAGGAATGAAGAAAACGACGGCGGCTTCAGGCCGCCGTCGTCGCATGCAGCGTCAGGAAGCGCTTGAGGATGCCGGACGAATAGCTGCTCGCGATCGCCGACAGGAAATGCGAGAACGACTGCGTCGCGTGATCGTCGGCCGTATCGGAAATCGTGCGCACGAGCGCGAACGGCACGTCGTGCTCCGCGCACACCTGCGCGATCGCGGCCCCTTCCATCTCGACCGCGAGCGCATCCGGCAACGCGTCACGCAGCGCGACGACCTCGCGCTCGCTCGACACGAAGCGGTCGCCGCTGATGATCAGCCCCGCGTGCAGCGTCGCCCCGGCCAGGCCGAAGCGTGCGGCGAACTGCGCGCCCTCTTCCGCGACGAATTCCGTACACGCGGCCCGCAAGCGTGCCGTCAGCGCCGCGTCGGTCGCGAAACGCGTGATGCCGAGCAGCGGCACCTCGTAGCGCGGAAAAAGCGGCGACGCGTCGAGATCGTGCTGCAGCAGCGTATCGGCGACGACGACGTCGCCGACGCGCACCGTGCGCGACACGCCGCCCGCGACACCGGTGAACACGACGCCCGCCACGCCGAACACGTGGATCAGCGCGCTGACCGTCGCGGCGGCCGCGACCTTGCCGACCCGTGCGAGCGTCACGACGCAGGCCGCGCCGTGCACGGTGCCGACGTGATAATCGCGGCGGCCGAGCGTGACCGTCTTCATCGCGCCGTCGGCACGCATCGCGGCGATCAGGTCGCCGAGTTCCTCGGGCAGTGCAGCCAGGATGCCGAGCGGACGGGGCGAAACCGTACCCACCATGTCGATGCCCATCATTCCACCGCCTGCAGTTTCGCGACCGCGAGCGCGAGCCACTTCTCGCCGTGCCGCTTGAATTTCACCTGCGCCTTCGCGTCGGTGCCGTTGCCTTCGAGCGCGGTGACCGTGCCTTCGCCGAACTTGGTATGGAACACCTGCTGGCCGACCCGGAAGCCGGCATCGGCCGCGCGCTGCTTGTTCGCGAACGAGGGCAACGGCGCGGACACGGCCGGGTCGACGATCTGCTCGCGGCTGCCGCCGCCCGGCCGCGCGAACCAGTCGCGCCCGTACCCGGCGTTGTCCGACCGGCCGCCCCAGCGCGAACCGGCCTCGACCTTCGGCGTCAGCCACTTGAGCACGTGCTCGGGCAGTTCGTCGAAGAAGCGCGAGCGCACGTTGTAACGCGTCTGGCCATGCAGCATCCGGCTCTGCGCGAACGACAGGTAGAGCCGCTCCTTCGCACGCGTGATCGCGACGTACATCAGCCGGCGCTCTTCCTCGAGCCCGTCCGATTCGAGCACGCTGTTCTCGTGCGGGAACAACCCTTCCTCGAGGCCCGTGATGAACACGGCCGAGAATTCGAGCCCCTTCGCCGCGTGCACCGTCATCAGCTGCACGGCGTCCTGCCCGGCCTGCGCCTGGTTGTCGCCGGCCTCCAGCGACGCATGCGACAGGAAGCCGGCGAGCGGCGTCATCGTGTCGGGGTTTTGCGCCGGGTCGGCGGGCGATACCGGATCGAGCACGTCGACCGCCGGATCGTCCGTCGCGGTGCCGAGCTCGGGCGCCGCGATCGCGCCCGCGCGCAGCGGGATCGAACGGGCCGGCGTGTCGAGCCCGTAGCCTTCCTCGGCGATGAACGCGGTGGCCGCGTTCACGAGTTCCTGCAAGTTCTCGAGACGGTCCTGGCCTTCGCGCTCGCCCTGGTAGAAATCGGCGAGACCGCTGGCGCGCACGATGTGCTCGACGGTGTCGGGCAGGTTCATGTGCTGCGTATCGGCGCGCATCTTCGCGACCAGGTTCGCGAACCCGCCGAGGCTCGTGCCGGCCTTGCCCGTCACGTACGGAATCGCGGCGGCCATCGAACAGCCGTACAGGCGCGCGGCGTCGGCCAGCTGCTCGATCGAGCGCGCGCCGATGCCGCGGGTCGGGAAGTTCACGACGCGCACGAACGCGGTGTCGTCGTTCGGGTTGTCGATCAGGCGCAGGTACGCGAGCGCGTGCTTCACTTCCTGGCGTTCGAAGAAGCGCAGGCCGCCGTACACGCGGTACGGGATGCCCGACGACATCAGCGTGTGCTCGATCGAGCGCGACTGCGCGTTGCTGCGGTACAGGACGGCCACTTCGCTGCGCGCCATCCCCGTGTTGATCAGCGAGCGGATCTCCTCGACGATCCAGCCGGCTTCCTGCGAATCGGTGCTCGCCTCGTACACGCGCACGGGCTCGCCGTGGCCCGCGTCGGTGCGCAGGTTCTTGCCGAGGCGGTGCGCGTTGTTCGAGATCAGCTGGTTCGCCGCGTCGAGGATGTTGCCGTGCGACCGGTAGTTCTGCTCGAGCTTGATCAGGTTGCGCACGCGGAATTCGTCTTCGAAGTCGCGCATGTTGCCGACGTTCGCGCCGCGGAACGCGTAGATCGACTGGTCGTCATCGCCGACCGCGAAGATCGCGTTCTCGCCGCCGGCGAGCATCTTGAGCCACGCGTACTGCAGCTTGTTGGTGTCCTGGAACTCGTCGACGAGGATGTGCCGGAAGCGCGCCTGGTAGTGCGCGCGCAGCGGCGCGTTGTACGCGAGCAATTCGTAGCAGCGCAGCAACAGCTCGGGGAAATCGACGACGCCCTCGCGCTGGCACTGCTGGTCGTATGCCTGGTACAGCTCGACGAACTTGCGGTTGAAGTTGTCGGACGCATCGACCTTGTCGGGACGCAGCCCCTGCTCCTTCGCGTTGTTGATGAAGTACTGCACGTTCTTCGGCGGGTACTTCTCGTCGTCGACGTTCGCCGCCTTCATCAGCCGCTTGATCGCGGACAGCTGGTCGGCGGTATCGAGAATCTGGAAGGTCTGCGGCAGGCCCGCATCACGCCAGTGCGTGCGCAGCATCCGGTTGCACAGGCCGTGAAACGTGCCGATCCACATCCCGCGCGTGTCGATCGGCATCATCGCCGACAGGCGCGCCATCATTTCGCGCGCGGCCTTGTTCGTGAAGGTCACGGCGAGCACGGTGGGCGGCGATGCGTAGCCCTGCTGGATCAGCCACGCGATGCGGGTGATCAGAACGCGGGTCTTGCCGCTGCCCGCCCCTGCGAGGATCAGCGCCGGTTCGTTCGGCAACGTGACGGCGGCGAGTTGTTCGGGGTTCAGATTGGCGAGCAGGTCGGGCATGGAGCGGCAGCGAACGGGCGAGAAAAATGCGGACCCGACATTATAAGTCGGCCGCGCGATGCTGTTCCCGATCCGTTCGACAGCCAGTCACAAGCATGTCGCCGGCACGCGGCAACCGCGTCGCGACAGGCCCGTGCCGGCAAGGCGATGGCTGCTCGATGTGCATCCATTTATAATTGTCAGATTCGGCATCCAATTCACGCATTTTTCGGCAGATTTCCAACATGAGCGACAACACGCTTGCGAAGAGTTTCGAGCCCCACACCATCGAGTCCCAATGGGGGCCGGAGTGGGAAAAACGCGGCTATGCGGCCCCGGCATTCGACCCGGCCCGCCCCGATTTCTCGATCCAGTTGCCGCCGCCGAACGTGACGGGCACGCTGCACATGGGCCACGCGTTCAACCAGACGATCATGGACGGCCTCACCCGCTACCACCGGATGCTCGGCGAGAACACGCTGTGGGTGCCCGGCACCGACCACGCGGGGATCGCGACCCAGATCGTCGTCGAGCGCCAGCTTGACGCGCAAGGCGTGTCGCGCCACGACCTCGGCCGCGAGAAGTTCGTCGAGCGCGTGTGGGAATGGAAGGAAAAATCCGGTTCGACGATCACCGGCCAGGTGCGCCGCCTCGGCGCGTCGCCCGACTGGTCGCGCGAATACTTCACGATGGACGACAAGATGTCGGCCGCCGTGCGCGACGTGTTCGTCACGCTCCATGAACAGGGCCTGATCTACCGCGGCAAGCGCCTCGTCAACTGGGATCCGGTGCTGCTGACCGCCGTGTCGGACCTCGAAGTGGTGAGCGAGGAGGAAAACGGCCACCTGTGGCAC
This sequence comes from Burkholderia sp. Ac-20345, assembly GCF_017104825.1. Taxonomy (NCBI): domain Bacteria; kingdom Pseudomonadati; phylum Pseudomonadota; class Betaproteobacteria; order Burkholderiales; family Burkholderiaceae; genus Burkholderia; species Burkholderia sp. Ac-20345. Next base: position 16,420 of record NZ_JAAGPO010000158.1, read on the forward strand.
ATCCGCTACCCGCTCGTCGACGGCTCGGGCTCGCTGACCGTTGCCACGACGCGTCCGGAAACGATGCTCGGCGACGTCGCGCTGATGGTGCATCCGGAAGACGAACGCTACGCGCACCTGATCGGCAAGCTCGTCACGCTGCCGCTGACGGGCCGCGAAATTCCGGTGATCGCCGACGACTACGTCGACCGCGAGTTCGGCACGGGTGTCGTGAAGGTCACGCCCGCGCACGACTTCAACGACTACCAGGTCGGCCAGCGCCACAAGATCGCCCCGATCGAGATCCTGACGCTCGACGCGAAGATCAACGACAACGGCCCCGAGCAATATCGCGGCCTCGACCGCTTCGACGCGCGCAAGGCGATCGTCGCCGACCTCGACGCAGAAGGCTTCCTCGACTCCGTGAAGCCGCACAAGCTGATGGTGCCGCGCGGCGACCGCACGGGCGTCGTGATCGAGCCGATGCTGACCGACCAGTGGTTCGTCGCGATGACGAAGCCGGCGCCGGAAGGCACGTTCAACCCCGGCAAGTCGATCACGGAAACGTCGCTCGACGTCGTGCGCAGCGGCCAGATCAAGTTCGTCCCGGAAAACTGGACGACCACCTATTACCAGTGGCTCGAGAACATCCAGGACTGGTGCATCTCGCGCCAGCTGTGGTGGGGCCACCAGATTCCCGCATGGTACGGCGAGAACGGCGAGGTGTTCGTCGCGCGCAACGAGGAAGAAGCGCGCGCAAAGGCTGACGCGAAGGGTTATGCGGGTGCGCTCAAGCGCGACGAAGACGTGCTCGACACGTGGTTCTCGTCGGCGCTCGTGCCGTTCTCGTCGCTCGGCTGGCCGAACGAAACGCCCGAACTGAAGCACTTCCTGCCGTCGTCCGTGCTCGTCACGGGCTTCGACATCATCTTCTTCTGGGTCGCCCGGATGGTGATGATGACCACGCACTTCACGGGCAAGGTGCCGTTCCACACCGTCTACGTGCACGGCCTCGTGCGCGACGCGGAAGGCCAGAAGATGTCGAAGAGCAAGGGCAACACGCTCGACCCGATCGACATCGTCGACGGCATCGACCTCGACACGCTGGTCGCGAAACGCACGACGGGCCTGATGAACCCGAAGCAGGCCGCGACGATCGAAAAGAAGACGCGCAAGGAATTCCCGGACGGCATCGCCGCGTTCGGCACCGACGCGCTGCGCTTCACGATGGCGTCGATGGCGACGCTCGGCCGCAACGTGAACTTCGACCTCGCGCGCTGCGAAGGCTATCGCAACTTCTGCAACAAGCTGTGGAACGCCACGCGCTTCGTGCTGATGAACTGCGAAGGCCATGACTGCGGCACCGACAAGCCGGAAGTCTGCGGCGCGGGCGATTGCGGCCCGGGCGGCTACCTCGACTTCTCGGCGGCCGACCGCTGGATCGTGTCGCTGCTGCAGCGCACCGAGGCCGACATCGCGAAGGGCTTCGCCGATTACCGCTTCGACAACATCGCAAGCGGCATCTACAAGTTCGTGTGGGACGAGTACTGCGACTGGTATCTCGAACTCGCGAAGGTGCAGATCCAGAACGGCACGCCGGAACAGCAGCGCGCGACGCGCCGCACGCTGCTGCGCGTGCTCGAGACGGTGCTGCGCCTTGCGCACCCGGTCATCCCGTTCATCACCGAAGCGCTCTGGCAGAAGGTCGCGCCGCTCGCGGGCCGCTATCCGCAAGGCAAGGCCGAAGGCGAAGCGTCGCTGATGACGCAGGCGTACCCGGTCGCGAACCTGCAGAAAATCGACGAGGCGTCCGAACAGTGGGCGGCCGACCTGAAGGCGATCGTCGACGCGTGCCGCAACCTGCGCGGCGAGATGAACCTGTCGCCGGCAACCAAGGTGCCGCTGCTTGCAGCCGGCGACGCCGAGCGCCTGCGCTCGTTCGCGCCGTACGTTCAGGCCCTCGCGCGCCTGTCGGAAGTGCAGATCCTCGCGGACGAAGCGGCGCTCGACAAGGAAGCGCACGGCGCGCCGATCGCGATCGTCGGGCCGAACAAGCTGGTGCTGAAGGTCGAGATCGACGTCGCGGCCGAACGCGAGCGCCTGTCGAAGGAAATCACGCGCCTGACGGGCGAGATCGTCAAGTGCAATGCGAAGCTCGGCAACGAGGCATTCGTCGCGAAAGCGCCGCCGGCCGTGGTCGAACAGGAGCAGAAGCGCGTCGCGGAATTCCAGAGCACGCTCGAGAAACTGCGCGCGCAGCTCGATCGGTTGCCTGCGTAACAAAGGGTAAGGTCGTTTGCGTTCACTATAATGGGGACGTGAACATAGACCGTCTGACAAGTCGATTACAGGAATAAAGGTTCGATCATGTTGAAAGTTACCAAGGCGGTGTTCCCCGTGGCCGGTCTCGGCACGCGGTTCCTCCCGGCAACGAAAGCGAGCCCGAAGGAAATGCTGCCGGTCGTCGACAAGCCGCTGATCCAGTACGCAGTCGAGGAAGCGATCGCCGCCGGCATTACCGAGATGATCTTCGTCACCGGGCGCAGCAAGCGCGCGATCGAGGATCACTTCGACAAGTCGTACGAAGTCGAGGCCGAACTCGAGGCGCGCGGCAAGGAAAAGCTGCTCGAACTCGTGCGCAGCATCAAGCCGAGCCATGTCGACTGCTTCTACGTGCGCCAGCCGGAAGCGCTCGGCCTCGGCCATGCAGTGCTGTGCGCGGAGAAGCTGGTCGCGGACAACCCGTTCGCGGTGATCCTCGCCGACGACCTGCTCGACGGCAACCCGCCCGTGATGAAGCAGATGGTCGACGTGTTCGACCACTATCACAGCTCGGTGATCGGCGTGGAAGAGATCCCGCCGTCGGAGACGAAGTCGTACGGGATCGTCGACGGCAAGGAGTGGGAGGAGTCGATCGTCAAGATGTCGGCGATCGTCGAGAAGCCGGCGCCGGAAGTCGCGCCGTCGAACCTCGGCGTGGTCGGCCGCTACATCCTGAAGCCGCGGATCTTCGAGCACCTGCGCGCGCTGAAGCCCGGCGCGGGCGGCGAGCTGCAGCTCACCGACGCGATCCAGGCGCTGCTCGCCGATGAGCAAGTGCTGGCCTACAAGTACCAGGGCACGCGCTACGACTGCGGCAGCAAGCTCGGCTACCTGAAGGCGACGGTCGAATTCGCGCTGCGCCACGCGGAAGTCGGCGCGGAATTCGACGCGTACCTGCGCACGCGCGGCGGCGCACACCTGGCCGACTGAACGCGGCAAGGGCGCAAGGGCTCACTCCGGCGAGCCCGCCCTCACCTCACCGGCCGACGCTCAACGCGCTTCGGCCGGCTTCACCGAGACGACGCCCGGCATCCCGCCCGCGTCGTCTTTTTTCGTCTTGACGAGCCAGCCGCCGCCATCGCCGAACGGCACCTTCGCGAGCGCGCTCTTCACGAGCGCCGGCACGGCCTGCTGCGTGCCGGGGTCGCGATCGCGCAGCGCAGCCGATACGCGGTAGACGTCAACGCCCGATTTCGCGTCGACGAAACGCAGCGTCAGCACGTGGCGATACACGCGGCCCATGAACGGCAGCGCGAACGGCGCCGGCCCGTCGACGGTCACGCATGCGCTGCTCGCGGCGCCGCACCCGTCGGCGCTCGCCGCGACCGAGGCCGGCTGCGTCGCATACGCGATCGACAGCCGGTAGCGCGCGGCCGCGAGCGGCTTCGCATCGAAGCCGCGGTGCGCGAGTTCGTCGCGCACGAGCGTCTCGATCTGCCGGTATTCGGCATCGTCGGCCTGCGCGGCCGTCCGCACGAAGTCGTAGCCGTGCGCATCGGATGCGAACGCGTTTGGCTGCCCGACCGCACTCACGCCGCTCGTCACGCCGGCGCACCCCGTCAACAGCGACGCCGCCAGCGCGGCCGCTGCCCATTCCTTTCTCATGGCTTTCCCCAAATGCCTGCCGTCGCGCCCGGCCCTGTCAGGCGGACGGCTCGTCGATCGCGGGCAGCGACACCGTCACCGCGGTGCCGACACCCACCTCGCTGTCGACCGACACGCTGCCCCCATGGCGCGTGACGACCGTCTTCACGAATGCCATACCGAGCCCGGAACCCGAGATTTCGGGCCGCTCGCCGGCATGGAACCGCTTGAAACGCTCGAACAGATGCCGCTGATGTTCCGGCGCAATGCCGTATCCCTGATCGCGAATCGTACAGAACATCCGTTTCGACGCGTGCTCGACCGCCAGCGTACACGTGATCACGGTATCGGACGGACTGTATTTGACCGCATTGTTCAACAGGTTCACGAACGCGCGCGTGATCAGCGAACGGTCCGCGCGCACCCAGCACATGTCGGTGCCGACGTCGGTGTCGACGCGAATGTGCTTCGCCTGCGCCTGCGGCCACACCTCGTCGCTCGCATCGATCAGCACGTCGACGAGGCTCGTCACCTCGAGCTGGTACACCTGCGACTCCGCGCGCGCCAGCTGCACGAACTCGTCGGCCAGCGACAACGCGCGGTGCGCGTAGCGCTCGATCCGCGCGAGCAGCCCGCGCATCGCGTCGGTCTCGGCGCGGTCGCGCTCGATCTCGACGAGCGCGAGAATCGACGACTGCGGCGAACGCATGTCGTGCGACAGCAGGTGCAGCGCTTCCTCGCGCTGCCGCTCGGCCGCGTGCAGCTCGGTCACGTCGACGAGGCCGGCGATCCAGCCCGTCACGCGGCCCTGCGCGTTCGTGCAGGCCGCGTAGCGTAGCAGATGGTCGAGCCCGTCGCGATCGCGCACCTCGATGCCGCGCGCCATCGCGTCGTGTTCGGCCTCGAGCGTCGGGTCGAGCGCGGCCGGCCAGTGCTCGCGGATCGCCACGTCGTGTTCGACATTGCCGTCGACGGTCTTCATGAAGGTCAGCTCGCCGAGCGCGACGCGCAGCGGCCGCCCTTCCGGCAGCGGCAGCGACAGGCGCGACCCGTAGCGCTTGGCCGCATGGTTTGCGATCAGCACGGTGCCGGCCAGGTCGGTCACGAAGATCGGCTCGGGCATGCTGTCGAGGCTGTCCCACACGAAACGCTTCATGTCCTGCACGCGCTGAGCGGCTTGCGCCATCAGCGCCATCTGCCGCTCCAGCACGTCGCCGCCGACGCTGCGCGTGCGCGGTGCCTCGGGCAGCAGGTGCGGCTCGTCAGCGAGCCGCTGCAGTTCGCGGCGCAGGTACGACATCGTCATTTCCAGGCGCCGCCAGTTCCAGATCGGGTAGACGGCGACCAGTCCGAAGATCGCGGGCGCCGGTGACAGCCAGATGCGCGCTTCGAACAGCAGCACCAGGCTCGCGACGACGGCGAGCACGGCAAGGCTCAGCGTCAGCAGCAGCGCGCGCCACGGCGACAGCATCAGGAAGCCGCCCAGCAGCACGGCGAGCGGCAGCAGCGACGCGATGAACAGCCCGGCGCGCGACGCGGGCGAGATCGCGCTGCCGGTTGCCAGCATGTCGAGCACGTTGGCATGGATATACACGCCGGCGAGCGGCCCGAACTCGCCGGACACGGGTGTCGCGAAGCGGTCGTACAACCCTGACGCCGTCACGCCGACGACGACGATCTTGCCGCGCATCGCGTCGGGCTTCACGCGCCCTTCCAGCACGTCGTCGAACGACAGCGTCGGATACGCGGGCGTGTTGCGGCTGAACGGGATCAGGTAGCGGCCCTCGCCGGCCGCGTCGCGCGACAGGTCGTGCGCATGCGCGCCGGGCGCGCCGCCGACCGGATGGAGCCGGCCGCCCTGGATCGCGCGATACACGGGCACCATCAGCTGCGGCCAGCGCACGCGCCCGTCGCTTTCGTACAGCGCCACGCTGCGTACGATGCCGTCGCGGTCGACTTCGAGGTTGATGTGGCCGAGCCCGACCGCACGCGCCGCGAGCGCAGCCACCGGCGGATCGACCGCGCGCGTGCCGTCGGCCTGCTCGGGGCTCAGCAGCACGGGCAGGAAGGTCGGCACGCGGCTCATCGCGTCCGCGAACGCGCGATCTTCCGGCGACGGCTCGGTAAACAGCACGTCGTAGACGACGGCGGCCGGTTGCGCGCGTGCCAGCGTGTCGAGCAGCCGCGCATGCACGTCGCGCGACCACGGCCAGCGGCCGAGCGCGGATACGCTCTGGTTGTCGATGTCGACGACGACCACGTCGGGCGACAGCGGCAGGCTGCGCAGCATCAGCAGCCGGTCGTAGATCAGGCCGTCGACGCTCGACGACAGGCGGCCAAGCGCGCACGCGAGGATCACCGCGATCCCGAGGCAGCCGATCGCGATCCATTCGATCAGGAAGCGGCGGCCGAGGCGCCGCCGCGGGGAAACGGAGTCGGGTTTCATGCGCCGCGGATCAGCGCGACAGCGTGAACGCGCTGACCGGACTGGTCTTCTCGTAGAACTTGCCGCCTTCGAACTCCTCGACGGTCACGGCCCAGAAATAGTCGCCCGGCGGCAGGTGCGCGACGGTGATCTGACGCGCATGCAGGCCGACCTGGTCGACGACCGGTGCGCTCAGGTCCTTCGAGCGCGACAGCACGAACCGGTAGCGCGCATCCTTGCCCGAACCGTTCGGCGACCAGCGGAACTCGTAGCCGCCGGCACCCGGCGACGCGCTCGCGTCGAGCCCCATCACGCGGCGTTCGAACGCGTACGTGCGCGGCCGGCCCTCGAGGCCGTTCGCATCGATCGCGGCGACCCGCACGAAGTAGTTCCCGTTCGGCACGTCGCGGAAGACCGCGCGCGGCGAATCGGTGCGCGTTTCGCGGAACAGGTCGAGCAGCCCGGCGTCGTGCGCGAGCTGCACACGGTATGCCTGTGCCTGCGCGAGCGGCGCGACGTCGAATGCGACGTCGGGCTCGTCCTGCACCTTGTCGGGATGCGCGAGCGCCGGTGCGGGCAACAGCTCGACGGGCGCGCCGACCGCGCCGGACGCGGTCGCGACGCTGCCGAAATTCGCATGCACGAGCGTCGGGTCGGCCGGCTTCTGGCCGCCCGCGACGCCGACGGTGCCGTCGAGCACCTCGACGCGCGTCGACGCATTGCCGCCCGCGTCGTAATTCACGCGAAAGTGCGTGCCGCGCACGCCGGCCACGACCGACGGCGAACGGATCTGGAAGCGGTCGTCGCGTTTCTTCAGATGAGTGACCTCGCTGTCGACCGAGCCGCGCGTGAGCTCGAACTCACGATCGAGCGTGCCGGTCAGCACCGTGCGGCGCAGCGCCTTCAGGTCGAGCTGGCTGTCGGGCGGCAGGCTCATGTGCGTGCCGTCGGCGAGCTCGAGCGTCACGAAGCCGTTCGGGCCCGTGCGCACGCGATCGCCCTCGGCGAGCGTCGCATCGTTCGCGAGCGGCGCGTAAGCGTCGCCGGACGCGCGTTCGGCCGTGCCCTGCACCGCGATGACGCGTGCGGTCAGCTTTTCCTTGCGCAGACGCACGACCGGCAGCTTCAGCGCGATGCCGGGCTGCAGGTGCTTCGGTGCGGGCACGCCGTTGATCTGCTGAAGCAGCTGCCAGTCGTCCGCGCCTTGCAGGTAGCGCGCGGCGACGTCGTACAGCGTGTCGCCCGCCTGCGTGCGGTAGACGACCATCTTGCCCGCGGCAGCGGGCGGCTGCGCGGCCGCATGCTGCGCGGCGAACGCCAACGCAACCGCGCAGGACACGCGCAGCGCCGCCGTGCGCAGATTCGCCGTGCGCCGCGTGATTCCCGTGGTCACTCCGGTTCTCCCTGGCCGACCCGCTCGAGCCGGTAGCCGTAGCCGTAGATCGGCGCGAGGCGATAGCCGTTTTCGGGCCGCAGGCCGAGCTTGGTGCGCAGCATCGAGATGTGCGTATCCATCGTGCGCGACGGGATGTCGGTCGCCTGCTTCCACACGAGATCGAGAATGTGCGCGCGCGACAGCGGCCGGTCGAGGTGCTGGAACAGCAGCAGCGCGAGCTCGAATTCCTTCTGCGTGAGGCTCACGGCCTTGTCGCCGACGTAGGCCTGCTTCAGGTTCACGTCGAAACGGAACTGATCGAATTCGCGAACGGTGGCCTCGGCGTTGACCGGATACGCGCGGCGCAGCAGCGAGCCGATGCGCGCGCGCAGGATCGGGCCCGACACGGGCTTGACCACGTAATCGTCGGCGCCGGCGTTGAGGATCTGCGTGATCCCTGCCTCGTCGTCGCGGCTCGTCATGAAGATGATCGGCAGGCTGTGCTCGGTCTGATTGGCACGCACCCACTTCAGCACTTCCTCGCCGGACATGTCGGGCACGTTCCAGTCGAGCACCAGCAGATCGAACGTCTCGCGCTGCAGACGCTTCTTCAGGGCCTTGCCTTCCTTGAACGCATAGCACGTGTGGCCAACGGCCGTCAGCGTTTGACTGACGAAATCCGTCTGGGCCGGATCGTCATCCAGTACAGCAATTCTCATAGCACCCCGCAAATCGAAATCGATTCGTCCAGTTCAGCTCCCCGCCCTCACCCTGCCGCGCAACACGCGCGCGGCTTCCGGATACCGGCCGGCGAGCCGTCGTTCGCCGCTCGCGCCACCTGCGCAAACCGGCGACCCCGGCTTAATATCTCAAAAACGGGGCACGGACGAACCGGCGATTTCATCATAGTAGTATGAAATTCGCCAATAAATTGCGCGGACTACCGTCTTTTCTTCGAATAATCCTTCCTGCCACGCAACCGAGCGCCTAGTCGACACCCGCGATACCCGCCACCGGCTCGGCTACCTCGTCGGCCGGCATGCGCGGCGACGGCGGTTCCGGACGCACCGGTTGTACAAGCATCCGCTGCAGCTGGCCGCGCACGCGCTCCCACGCGGTGGCCGCGTAATCCGGCTGGCTCGCCGCCCACGCCTGCGCCAGATCGAACACGCGCTCGATCGTCGCGCCGCAGTAGGTCAGGCCCGAGCCGTCGTCCTGCGCGGCATCGCGCAGCCGTTCGTCTAGCCACTCGGCCAGCCACGGCATCTCGGCCGCGGCCGAATCCGCGTAGGCCTCCAGCGCGGCACGCGCGTGGCGATCCTGTTGCGGGTCGAGCTCGATACGGCTCAGCCCCGATACGCTGCGTTGCGCTCCGGACGGACTTCGAAGGGTCCCTGGTCTAAAGGACATGTCCTCTCCCCGTTTGTACGACGGTAGCGTCAGGCATGGCCCCCGTGCCCGCCATATGACGTACCGTGGCCGGCGCATCCGCTGGGAGCGGACGACCGGCCGGGTCAGTATACGCAGCCGATCACGAAGCGAGGTTTAAGAATTGTCAGAGAGACGTGGCCGGCGAGGTGTGGCCAGCGAGGTGCAGCCGGCCGACGCCAGGCGGTACCGGCACCGTGATGCGGGCCGTCAGCGGCGGCGCATCAGGAACACGAAGGTCTTGTCCTGCGTCGTCGATTCGACGATCTCGTTGCCCGTCTGCTTCGCGAACGCGGCGAAATCGCGCTGCGAGCCCGGATCGGTCGCGAGCACCTTGAGGATCTGCCCGCTTTCCATATCGGCGAGCGCTTTCTTGGCACGCAGGATCGGCAACGGGCAATTGAGCCCGCGCGCGTCCACTTCCTTGTGAATCTGCATCGGCTGTCGACCTTCGAATGACGCGCCATTCAAGGCGCGGAGAGAAGCCGGGATTTTACCGCAGCGCCGCGGTGCCTGCCCGGGCCGCCTGCGGCCCGGCGCCCGCGGACACC
>NZ_JAAGPO010000159.1:0-234 GCF_017104825.1 Burkholderia sp. Ac-20345
TGAAAAAAAAAAACTTCTAGCTGTTCCCGCATCTGTCGATCGTGCAGAACCTCACGCTCGCGCAGATCAAGTTGCTCTACCGCTCTACCGCCTCGGCGACCGCGCCGGATCTCACTCTGCTCGGACGCGTGGTCCTGCGCTCGCCTGCGGACACGTATCCGGTTCCACTGTCGATCTGTCCTCCTCAGCTGTTGTCGATTTCCCCCTCTCTTTCCATGGACCCTACAGCAATGT
>NZ_JAAGPO010000160.1:0-26201 GCF_017104825.1 Burkholderia sp. Ac-20345
CCCCTGCGCCTCGAGCGCGCTCAGTTCGACATCGAGCACACGGCTGAGCGGCGCGGCGAACAGCGTGAAGCCGGCGGTTGCCGCTTCGAAGCCGCCGAGCGGCCGCGCGGCAAGGTCGAGCGCGTTGTGCAGCAGGATCGCGGACGCATGGCTGTTCGACTGCATGAGCGTGCCCAAGGCCACGGCGGGCGCCTCGCCCACCACCTTGACGTTGGCTTGCGTGACCGCGTCGGTCACCGCGGGGGAAACCTGTTCCGGCATGTCGTTGCTCCTGGTTGGCTCGCCGCTGCGGCGCTGTCACGGCGAAAGCATGAGTGGGTCGGTCGGCGATGCATGCCGCATGCCGCCGCCGGGGCCCGCCTGCGCGGGCGTCGACACGACGTCTGGCGCCGGGCGGCAGCCACCGATCGGGGCCGCCGCCCGGCGTCGACGCCAGGCTACGCGTCAGGCAAGCGCCCTGCCGAGCGCGAGTACATCAGCCAGCACGGAAAGCACACCGTTCGAGCCGATTTCCGTCGCGGCGGCCCCCGCGCTCGCCGGCCCGAGCGTGTACAGCTGCATCGTGCCCACGTTCGTCGAGGTCGGCAGCTGCACCGCCGACTGCGACTGCTGCTGAACCGCGTTCTCGAACAGCACGCTGAGCGAATGGCTCTGAGCCTGGTACAGCGAGCCCGTTGCCATCGCAGGCGCTTCGCCAACCACCTTGACGTTGGTTTGCGTGACCGCGTCGGTGATCGCGGCGTTCACCGCGCACGTCTTGCAGTTGCAGGGGTCTTTCGAGTCGTTTGCGCCATCTGCCATCGTATTTCTCCTGATTCGCGAACAGGCGCCGCATCGAATCGGCTCTGCCCGTTCTGTCGTTTGCTCCGGAACACCACGCGGCACCGCTGTTCAGGCGCCGGCGGCCATGCGGGTCCGCGGCGCGGCGGCGGCATTGGCGGCTCCCGCCGCTTGCGCCGCCGCTCAACCGCGGCGTTGCGATGGCGCGTCAGGCCTTGACTGCCTTCCCGATTGCGATCACGTCGGCCAGAATGGAGATGATCCCGTTCGCGCCGATTTCCGTGGCGGCCGCTCCCGCGCTTTCCGGCCCGATCGTGTAGAGCTGCATCGTCCCCACGTTCGTCGACGTCTGCGACTGGATGGCCGCCTGCGACTGCTGCTGCACCGCGTTCTCGAACAGGATGCTGAGCGAATGGCTCTGGGCCTGGTACAGCGAGCCCATCGCCATTGCCGGCGCTTCCGCGACCACCTTGACGTTGACCTGTGTGACCGCATCGGTAATCGCGGGATTGACCTGGCACACTTGACACGTATCAGCCATTTGTTGCTCCTTGGTTCACGTAGTTGAGAGGTCGCACATCGGGGGCCGGCCGGTTTCGCTTTCTGCCGAATAACCCGCGTGCTACTCCATGGACGCTTGGCCGGAGGTATCGTGAACGGCAGCGGTGACGACGGCGGTCGGTTCGGACGGTTCGGCCGGGGCAGCGCCGACGCTTCGCAACCGGTCGTCCATCGCGTCGAGCCTTGCGATGAGCCGTTCGGCGAGCGAATCGACGTATTGCCGGAAGCACGCGTCGATTTCCTGCCGGATCAGGCCAGTCAGCTGTTCGCCGATCATCGCCAGCGCCTCGCGGGTGCTGTCCTGGATCTCGGTCGCGCCTGATGCCTGCGTATCGCCCGGCGGCTCGTGCGCGTCGAGTACGCCCGACACTTTTCGCTGTTCCGACGCCAGCATGCCGAGGGTCGTCTCGTTCTGTGTGTCGATCGTCTGCAGGATGCCGCGCATCTTCTCGTACGCCTTCTGCTGGTTGAGCTGCAGGAAATGCTTGATCTGTTCGCGCGCCTCCTGCCGGGTTTTCAACTGCGGCAACGGCCGGTTCGCGGCGGGCGCCGGCGCCGGCACGGCCGTGCCCGCCGCCGGCGCTGACGGGTTCCCGCTCCTGCCCGGCAGTTGCTCCAGCAGCGCCTGTTCTTCGGCCGGCGCGAGGGGCCGCCCCAGTCGCTTCTCCGCAAACTGCCGCAGCAGCGGGTCGAGTGCTTCGTGGCTCATGGCTTACTCCCCTCGATGTCCGCCCGCGGCGCCGGTGCGTGCGGTTGGGGGGCGGACGGACGCAGCACGGAGGCGCCCTGGTCGGCAGGCGGCAATGGATATCGCATGGTGTTCTCCCGGAAATGGACGTGCGACGGCCTTGCCGGAAAGTTCGGCAGGACCGCTGTAGGGACGAACCGTGAGACGAGATTGTGAAATCGGAGATGCCTCCTCCGGCCGCCCCCATCCCCGACAATTCTTGACTGTGCCCACACCGCCAAACTGGTAGGATGCCGGTCGCCTCGGCATGGAAAGCGGACACTGGACACCCGATCGATCCCTTTTAATGGGCCGCGACCCGCCATCCGTGCCGTCCCGCCCAGGCAACGCGGTGCCCCACAGCCCCCCGTCGAACCCCGCAACACCCCGGCGTCGCCCACCCGACCCGTTGCAGCAACCGTTGGAGTGGCGCCTCGTGCGCCAGCAAGCATGAAGAACTCGAAGCCGCCCACCCGCCCCTCGCGCGAGAAAGACCGCACGCCGTTCGCACGTGCCGGCGCGCTGCTGCTGATGGCCGGCCTGCTGTACCTGCTGTGGCCTTCGGCCGAAACCGCGTACCTCGCGATGGAGTCGGTGATCCGCTGACGCGCACGGCCGTCCGGCACGCACTACGCTATACTCACGCGATGGAAACCCAACCCGCCTCGCCGAACGTGCATTGCTGGTGGCGCGCCTGACCCAGGCGGCCCGTTTCCTTTTGCATGTCCCAAACGTGATGCCGCCAGCGATGGCGGCATTTGCGTTTCTGCGCAGACACCATGGCTGGCGGCTTCGATAACCCGGAGCAACGACCAACATGACCCACCCGACCCGCCCGACCATCCTCACCGGCGACCGCACGACCGGCCCGCTGCATCTCGGCCACTACATCGGCTCGCTGCGCGCCCGCGTGCACATGCAGCACGAAGCAAAACAATTCCTGCTGCTCGCCGACACACAGGCGCTGACCGACAACATGGGCCGCCGCCAGCGCGTCACCGAGAACGTGATCGAAGTCGCGCTCGATTATCTCGCCGTCGGCATCGACCCGGCGATCTCGACGATCGTCGTGCAGTCGCAGGTGCCCGAGCTCGCCGAACTGTCGCAATACCTGCTCAACCTCGTCACGGTCGCGCGCCTCGAACGCAACCCGACCATCAAGGAAGAGATCCGCCTGCGCGGTTTCGAGCGTGACATCCCGGCCGGCTTCCTGACCTATCCGGTGAGCCAGGCGGCCGACATCACCGCGTTCAAGGCAACGCACGTGCCGGTCGGCGACGACCAGTTGCCGATGATCGAGCAGACCAACGAACTCGTGCGCCGCTTCAACGCGACCGTCGAGCAGCCCGTGCTGGTCGAATGCGAGGCCGTGCTGTCGCCGGTCACGCGGCTGCCGGGGATCGACGGCAAGGCGAAGATGAGCAAGTCGCTCGGCAACTCGATCACGCTCGGCTCGACGCCGGACGAGATCACGCAGGCCGTGAAGGACATGTATACGGACCCGAACCACCTGCGCGTGAGCGATCCCGGCCAGGTCGAGGGCAACGTCGTGTTCACGTTCCTCGATGCGTTCGAACCCGACGTGCAGAAGGTCGACGAGTTGAAAGCACACTACCGTCGCGGCGGGCTCGGCGACAGCGTCGTCAAGCGCGTGCTGAACGAGCGGCTGCAGGCGCTGATCGAACCGATCCGCGCGCGCCGCCGCGAATTCGAGGCCGACAAGGCCGAAGTGATGGCGATCCTGAAGCGCGGCACGATGCACGCAAGGGACGTGGCCGGCGCGACGCTCGCGGAGGTGAAGGGGGCGATGGGGTTGAACTACTTCGATTGAGCGGCGCCGGCAGAGCACGCGAGAATGTGCTTCGCGCGCCGGTCGGTATCGCGCCGGCGCGCGGCGATCACTGCATCACGTACGTGGGCGAGTGTCGATGCCACTGCCACTTCATCGCGATGCGTGCGCCGGCACGGACGCGTGGCACACAGCCTCGACCCGGTTGCCGGCCGGGTCGACGAGAAACGCGCCGTAGTAGTCGCCGTGATAATGCGGCCGCAAGCCGGGTTCGCCGTCGGACTGCCCGCTCGTCGCCAGGCCGGCCTCGAAAAACGCATCCACCTGCTCGCGGCTCGCGGCCTTGAAGCACCAGTGCCGCTTGCTCACGCCGACTTCGGCGGGATCCAGATAGACCGCCAGAAACGTCGATGCGGTGTCGTTCGCATTGCAGCGTTCGCCATAGCCGAGCGCGGCCGGCCGGTCATAGACCTTGGCTGCGCCCAGCGCGGCCATGATGGCATCGTAGAACGGGCGCGCCAGCTCGATATCCGGCACGCTGATTGACACGTGATCAAGCAGTTGCATGATGTTTGCTCCATTGAATGAGCGTGAGTCTACACAAGCGTGCCCGTTTCCGTCCGACCGACCATCTTTCCTGGCGCCCGTGCGACCACGCGGCATGTCGGTCAGTACTTCGGCTCACTGCGCGCCCACACAGATGCAGCACGAAGCCGCTTTCAAGGCAGGCTTCGGTCCGGAACACGGCCAGCGACACTTGGAAACCTTTCGATTCAAGCCATCCGTCGCTGCAGAAACGGCGCGTGCCTTGACGGCCTCCACACCGCTCGTCGGTGACGGCACTGCAAACGCAGGCCATCAGGCAGCCTTCGCTCGAGCGCGCGAGCCATCGCAAGCCGCACGCATTCCCTCTTTCCGAAATTGACCTGCAGCGACGGTCTCGCTAACGTGCCCCACCAATAACAAAGACAGCAAGCGAGACATGCAGCACATGCGGCTCGTTTCGCCTGCACCTCGAGGGCACCGAGTGAATACCTATCGCTACCAGAACCAGCAAAACCTGAGTCCGACCGAACTATTCTTCCTGATTGCCGCCGACGAAACGCGCAAACAAGCCGGAATAGACGATGTGGAAGCCGTTATTCTGATTCTTTCCGGCCTGCCGATCCTTCCGACCCGCGCCAAACCGCTCGGGGCGACCCAAGGCACCTCCGTCGCATCCGTGATGGCACGATCGGTATTCCGGCATGAATTCAAACGCAAGGTACTACCGACCGTCACGCTACAAAGCATCAAGAATCTGCGTGTGATCCTGACTCATCGTCTTGCAGTGTTCGTTGGCCGGACCGTGCCGGGCGTCGGCTGGGTTCTGCTCGCCAAAGATGCCTTCCATATTGTCCGGAACACCGTTTCCCGGTACAACCAGATTGCAAAACCGGAGGACAGGATTCTGTAATGGACGACCGTCAATTGTGGGAACGACTGGAAGCATTCGTTCGCGAGGAAGCAGCCGTATCGAGCAAGCGCCGGATTACCGGGAGTACGTCCGTATCCGACGATCTCGGACAAACCGGAGACGATGCGGACATCTTCATGGATCGATTCTTCACCCGATTCGAGGTGGATCGCGGCGACTACGATTTCGGACGTTACTTCCTGATGGAGGGCGAAGGGATCCTTTATCACATCGTGCGCAAGTACCTGTTCAGGAAACCCCATACATTCGAACGGGAGGCATTGACCGTCAGCATGCTGTGCAAGGCCGTCTCACTGGGCAAGTGGGACGCCGACGCGATCAAGGAATGATCGGCACCGGCAGCCACCCGCACTTGCGCGACCGGTCGTCAATCTCTGCCGGCCCTTAGTCCACTCCGCCGATGCCGCCCCCGCACGCCCCCGCTATCGTTTCCCCGTCATCCCCCAACCCACGACACCATGACGCCACAGGAAACGATCGACCGGATGGAGATCCAGGATCTGCTGACCCGCTACTGCCACGCCGTCGATCGCCACGACTGGCACGAATTCGAGCGCCTCTTCGCGGCCAATGCGAACCTCGACTACACGGCCTTCGGCGGTCCGGCCGGCAGCCGTGCGGAGATTGCCGCCTATCTGGAACAGGTGACGTCGGCATTGCGCGGCACGCAGCATACGATCTCGACGGCGCTGCTGATCGTCGACGGCGACGCCGCAACCGCGCGAACCGCCGGCCAGGCGATGATGATCTCGGCCGATGAAGCCGGCGACGATCGCGTGTGCTTCGTCGGGCTCTGGTATCGCGACCTGCTGGTGCGAACCGAATGCGGGTGGCGCATCCGGAGCCGCACGCAGGAGCGCAGCTGGATGCACCATGCGCCACCGGTCGCGGTGCGCTGAGCGAGCGCCCCGCGCGGCGCAATAAGTCACTTCAACTGCATCAGTTGAATGAGGTTCCCGCACGTATCGTCGACGACCGCGACGCGCACGGGCCCCGCGTCCATCGGCTCCAGCGTGAAGCGGACATCGAGATCCCTGAGCCGCGCGAACTCCGCATCGAGATCGTCGACCTGGAACGATGCCGCCGGAATGCCGTCCTCGTACAGCGCCTGCTTGTAAGGCCCGACCGCGCGATGGTTGCTCGGCTCGAGCAGCAGCTCGGTGCCGTCCGGCTGATCCTTCGACACCACGGTCAGCCAGCGGTACTCGCCCACCGGCACGTTGTTCTTCAGCTTGAACCCGAGCTTGTCGGTGTAGAACGTCAACGCCTTGTCCTGGTCGTCGACAAAGATACTCGTCACGTAGATTCGCATTTCAACCTCTCCTGAAATTGCAGCAGGCACCGCCGCTCGCGCGGTCACGCCGCATCGATCACGGGCCTCGCCCCGCCGCTATTCTTCGTCGAAATCGATGACAAACGCATAACCGCCGTCGATCAGCTTGCGCAGGTAGCCGTCGAAGTCGTCGGCGATCACCGCATAGCTGTCGGGATCGTGCGGGAAGCGCACGACCTGCCCGACCTTGCCGCCCGGCGCCTGCTCGAAATCGATATAGCGCTGCGACGCGCCCCCGCCTACGTGATCTGGTACGTCGACGCCGGCACGAACTCCTCCGGCATCGGGCGTTCGCCCAGTTCGAGCACCGACCGCTCGATCGTGCGCGTCATCGCATCGAGCGCCAGCGCATTCGGCGCGAGGCCGAACGGCTCGGCCACCTCGCTCGCGATCGCTTCGAGCGCGATCAGCGTGTACGAGATGAACACGCAGATCAGCGGCGTGAAGAACTCCGTCGAATCGACGAGGCCGAACGGCAGCAACACGCAATACGCATACACGGTGCGATGCAGCAGCACGCTGTACGAAAACGGGATCGGCGTCGACAGGATGCGTTCGCAACCACCAACTGATTTGCCTACCTCATCGAGTTGCGTCTCGAACATCCAGCAGGTCGCGTCGCTACCGGGCGCACGGCCCAGCGCGCGGACGATACCGCCGCGCAGCTCGTCGAGGATCGCGACGGGCTTGAAGCATTTGCCTCCAAGCTCAGCCGTGCGCTCCGCCCCGAGAATGCGCTGCAGGTCCGCCGTCGGATCGGTATGACGAAGCTGATGCTTCAGCGCATAGGTGAGCGCGATCAGCAGGTCGGCGAGCCGGTTGCGCTCCGCATCGCTCACGCTGTCGGGCAGGTAGCGATTGAACTGCGACGTCAGCGTACGCGCCGCGATCAGCAGGTTGCCCCACAGATGCCGCGCCTCCTTGAAGCGCTCGAAGCTCGCGTTGTTGCGAAACCCGAGGAAGATCGCGAGCGCGAGCCCGAACAGCGTGAACGGCGCGGTGTTGAGCGGGATCTTCTCGCCGAAGATGCGTCCGTTCGTGAAGACCGCCAGCGTGCTGACGATCGCCATGAACACGAGCTGCGGAATGATCGATTGCAGCACGGAGCCGTTCCAGACGAACAGCATCCTGAGCCAGTTTTGTTGTGGTCGGACGATCATGGTGTTTTCTCGACTGCCTGGGGGTGCATCAAACGGCGCGCCGGCGCCCGATGCGCAACGGCCCGCGCGTGGCGGGCCGCTGTCGGGTGAGTGCCGGGCACGGGTGCCGCGCTGCGCGTGATGATACGCCCGCGCCCACTGCACCCGCCGCGCCCGTCACATCGTGCGGGGTTCGGTGAAAGCCGCTCAGTGATAGCCGATGTCGCCCTCGCGCACCTTGCCGCGGAACACGCGGTACTGCATCGCGTTGTACACGAGGATGATCGGCAGCACGATCACGGTGCCGACGAGCGCGAACTTCTGGCTCGAAGGGCTCGACGAGGCGTCCCAGATCGTCAGCGACGGCGGCACGATGTTCGGCCAGATACTGATCACGAGCCCCGTGTAACCGAGGAACACGAGCGCGAGCGTCAGCAGGAACGGCGTGGCCTCGTGCTCGCGCTTCACGGTGTGGAAGATGCCCCACACGCACGCGACGACGAGGACCGGCACCGGCAGGAACCAGCCGAGGTTGCCGCTGCCGAACCAGCGGTGCGCAACGGCCGGCAGCCCGATCACGGTCCACAGGCTGACCACGCCCATCACGGCGAGCAGCACGCCCGCGAGTGGCTTCATCAGGAGGCGCATCTTGCGCTGCAGTTCGCCGTCCACCTTCAAAATCAGCCAGCCGCAGCCGAGCGTCGCATACGTGACGAGCACGCCGATCCCGCACAGCAGGCTGAACGGCGACAGCCAGTCGAACGGCCCGCCCGCGAACTGGTTGTTCTCGATCTTGATGCCCTGCAGCAGCGAACCGAGCACGATCCCCTGGCAGAACGCGGCGAGTGCCGAGCCGCCGATGAACGCGAGATCCCACATGTGTTGCGTGCGGGTGGCCTTCGCGCGCAGCTCGAACGCCGCACCGCGGAAGATCAGCCCGACCAGCATCAGCACCAGCGGCAGGTAGTTCGCCGGCAGCAGCGTCGAATACACGACCGGGAATGCGCCATAGAGGCCCGCGCCGCCGAGCACCAGGAACGTCTCGTTGCCGTCCCACACCGGCGCGACGGTGTCGAGCATCACCTGGCGCTCGGCCTTCGCATCGAAGAACGGAAACAGCAGGCCGATGCCGAGATCGAAGCCGTCCAGCATCACGTAGATGAATACGCCAAGGCCGATGATCGCGGCCCAAATGACAGGAAGATCGATTTGCATGGCTTACTCCGCTTCGGTGACGTTCAGCGGCGTGGACAGCGCGCTCTTGCGCAGCCCCGGATGCCGGTGCAGCTCGATATACCCGGCCTGCGCAGCCGGCCCGCGCTTCATCAGTTTCATCATGTAGTAGATACCCGTTCCGAACACCAGGAAATACACGACCACGAAGATCAGCAGCGACACGCCGACCTGCTGCGCGCTGAGCGGCGCGACGGAATCGACGGTGCGCAGCACGCCGTAGACAGTCCACGGCTGCCGCCCGACCTCGGTCGTGATCCAGCCGGCCAGCAGCGCGAGGATGCCCGACGGCCCCATCGCCACCACGAACCACTGGAACCAGCGCGTTTCATACAGGCGCCCGCCCTTTCTCAGCAGCAGCCCGAGCAGCGCGGTGAGCAGCATCAGCATCCCGAGGCCCGCCATGATCCGGAACGTCCAGAACACGATCGGCGAATACGGGCGATCCTGCGGCGGGAATTCCTTCAGCCCGCGAATCTCGCCGTCCCAGCTGTGCGTGAGGATCAGGCTGCCGAGGTGCGGCACCTGGATCGCATAACGCGTGGTTTCGGCCTGCATGTCGGGCAGCCCGAAGAGGTTCAGCGCGGTGCCGCCCTTCTCGGTTTCCCACAGCCCCTCGATCGCCGCGATCTTGGCCGGCTGGTATTCGCGGGTGTTCAGCCCGTGCGCGTCGCCGACGACGATCTGGATCGGCGCGAGCACCAGCAGCATCCACAGCGCCATCGAGAAGCTGCGCTTCACCGGCTCGTCGCGGCGCCCCTTGAGCAGGTGCCATGCGCCGCACGCGGCGACGATGAAGCCCGCGACGATGAACGCCGCGATCGTCATGTGCACGAGACGGTACGGGAACGACGGGTTGAAGATGATCTTGAACCAGTCGACCGGCACGACGAGGCCGTTCTCGATCTTGTAGCCCTGCGGCGTCTGCATGAAGCTGTTCGACGCGAGGATCCAGAACGTCGAGATCAGCGTACCGACCGCGACCATCAGCGTCGCGAAGAAGTGCGCGCGCGGGCTGACGCGCTGCCAGCCGAACAGCATCACGCCGAGGAAGCCGGCTTCGAGGAAGAACGCCGTCAACACTTCATACGTGAGCAGCGGGCCCGTGATGTTGCCCGCGACGCGCGAGAAGCCGGCCCAGTTGGTGCCGAACTCGTACGCCATCACGACGCCGGAGACCACGCCCATCCCGAAGCCGATCGCGAAGATCTTCGACCAGAACTGGAACATGGATTTGTAGGCGGCATCGCCGGTGACGAGGTAGCGCCATTCCAGCACCGCCAGGAAGCTCGCCATACCGATGCTGATCGCGGGAAACACGATGTGGAACGACACCGTGAACGCGAATTGCAATCGGGCGAGATGGAACGCATCGAAGATTTCCATGACCGTAATTTGCTCGTAGTTGTGAGGACGTACGCTCGAAGCAGGAAATCGCGCGACGGCTTGGCGACAACACATGCGAACACAAACGGTCACTCGCATGGCATCGAAGCGTGAATGACGATATCGCGTTTGCAACGATACTCGCAATCGTTCGAACGTGCGTTGAAACTGTGCTGCTTCCGCTGCCAAAGATGTGTGTACGGAAAACACATTTCGTGCCTGCGGGATGGTCAGCTGTACTGCTTTCCGCGTTGCGGCGCTGTGCATCCGGTGCGCCCGTCATCCCCCTTAACATCCCATGAAACGCCTGCCCGAGGCCTCGGCGCGCCCCCTCGGCCGCGCCCGCCCGGCAGCATCGATTCCCCTGGTCCGGCGCCCGCGCCCGACCCGGCCGGCCCGCCGGCCGACCCGACTGGAGAAAACCGCATGGAGTCCTGCATCCGCCGCGACGATCCGACCGGCAGCACCGCGTGTCATGTGACACGCCACCGTGCCGGCGACGCGTGCGACACCGTCGACCGCGTCGTCGACGAAACGCCGGTTGCACTCGTGTTCAACGATATTGCGCACACGGTCATGATGGCGACCCCGATCGACCTCGACGTGTTCGGCCTCGGCTTCGCGCTGAGCGAAGGCATCGTCGAGCGCGCGTCGGACGTGTTCGACATCGAAAGCGAATGCCGGGCCGGCAGCGCCGAAGTGCGGCTTACCGTGTCGCAGCAGGCGTTCATGGCGATGAAGGCGCACCGGCGCGCGCTGGCCGGCCGCACGGGCTGCGGCGTATGCGGGATCGAAAGCATCGCGCAGCTCGACCTGCACCCGCCGCGCATCGCCGCGGCCGGCACGGCCGCCGGTATCGGTGCGGAAGCAATCGCACGCGCCGCGCGTGAGTTGCCGGCCCACCAGACGCTGATGCGCGAGACGGGCGGCATCCACGCAGCCGCCTGGTGCGACCGCGACGGCGCCGTGCTCGACGTGTTCGAGGACGTCGGCCGCCACAACGCGCTCGACAAGCTGATCGGCCGGCTCGCGCGGCGCCGCGCAAACCTGCACGAGGGCTTCGTGTTCCTGTCGAGCCGCGCAAGCTACGAACTGGTGCGCAAGGCCGCGCGGGTCGGCATCCCGATGATCGCGACGATCTCGGCGCCGACGTCGCTCGCGATCGACGTCGCCCGCGAAGCCGGCGTGCGGCTGGTCGGCTTCTGCCGCAACGACGGCTTCGTCGAGTACGTGTCGCCCGCCGCCGCTCACCCCTGTCACCCCGACCAACCGGCGCCTGCGCCCGCGCATCCGGCTCTCTCCTGATGAAACCCCTGACCGATTTCGATACCGCGCAGCAGCATTTCGCGAGCGCGTTCGCGCCGCTTGCGGCCACCACGTCCATCCCGGTTGTGGAAGCCGCCGGCCACGTGCTGGCTGCGCCGCTCACCGCCGTGCTCGACCAGCCGCCGGCCGACCAGAGCGCGATGGACGGCTACGCCGTGCGTCACGCGGATCTCGCGCACGGCGAGCCGCTGCACGTCGCGCAGCGCTGCTATGCGGGCGACACGCCGGTGCCGCTGGCCCCGCGGACGGCCGCGCGCATCTTCACCGGCAGCGTGATTCCGCCCGGCGCGGACACCGTCGTGATGCAGGAGCACGCACGCGAGCAGGACGGCTGGGTCGCGTTCGACGCGCCGCAGCGCAGCGGCTCGCATATCCGCCGCCGGGGCGAGGAAGTGCGCGCCAGCGACCTGCTCGTGCCGGCCGGCGTACGCATGGGCGCGATGCATGTCGGCGTGGCCGCCGCGCAAGGGTTCGCGCGCGTCGACGTGCGCCCGGCGCTGCGCGTCGGCATCCTGACGACCGGCGACGAACTCGTCGCGTGCGGCCAGCCGCGTGCGCCGCAACAGATCTACAACAGCAATGCGCCGATGCTCGCCGCGCTGGTGTCGGGAACCGGCGCCGAAGTCGCGATGAGCCTGCATGCGGCCGACACGGCGCCGGCCGTCGATCGTGCGCTGCGCGACCTGCACGCGGGCTGCGACCTGGTGATCTGCGTCGGCGGCGCGTCGGTCGGCGACAAGGATCTGCTGCGTCCCGCGCTGGACGCGCTCGGCGCATCGTTCATCGTCACCGGCGTACGCATGAAGCCGGGCAAGCCAGTTGCGCTCGCGCGGTTCGACACGCAACCGGTGGTGCTGCTGCCCGGCAATCCAGGTGCCGCGATGACCGCGTTCGCGCTGTTCGTCGCGCCGCTGATCCGCCGCCTGCAGGGGCGCAATGCACGCCTGCCGATCGTGCCGTCGCTGCCGATCGACGCCGACTTCGAATCGGATGCGCAGCGCGAGCGCTTCGTGCGTGTGCACTGCACGGTCGGCCTCGACGGCACGCCCGCCCTCGACACGCTGCGCCAGCAAGGCGCCGGCACGCTGCAGTCGCTCGTGCAGGCGACCGGGCTGGCCCGGCTACCGGCCGGGCAGCGCATCGTGTGCGGCGACGCGGTACCGTATTACGAATTCGCGCACTGGCTCGCATGAACGCGACGCCGGACACCCGTCCGATCCGCGCCCTTCGCCGCGCAGGCCACGCTGGCCGCTCGGCGAACTGTATTCCTGCAATTCGGGCGCGATTGTGTCCCTGCCGGAAAAACCCGGCGGACTATCCTCACGAAGAGGCTCGTCACGCGCCGTGCGCCTGCACATCCGCACACGCACGGCCGACCGGCGACGCCCCACCGCTTACTTCTTGCAGGCCGACGAACCGATCGTGAATGCCATCGCTTCCGCCGCGCCGGCCGCTGCCGCACCTTCCGGCGGCGCATCGCCCGGCGCTTTCCCCCGCACGTCCGACACGCTCGGCCGCCCGTTGCGCGACCTGCGCCTGTCCGTGATCGACCAGTGTAATTTCCGCTGCGGCTACTGCATGCCGCGCGAAAGCTTCGGCTCCGACTACGCATTCATGCCGTCGTCCGAGCGCCTGTCGTTCGCGCAACTGGAAAAGATCGCCCGCGCGTTCACGTCGCTCGGTGTCGAAAAGATCCGCATCACGGGCGGCGAGCCGCTGCTGCGCCGCAACCTCGAAGCGCTGATCGAACGCCTCGCCGCACTGACGACCGTCGACGGCAAGCCCGTCGAAATCGCGCTGACGACCAACGGCTCGCTGCTGGCCGCGAAGGCGCGCACGCTGCGCGACGCGGGCCTGTCGCGCGTGACAGTCAGCCTCGATGCGCTCGACGACGCGGTGTTCCGCCGGATGAGCGATGCCGACGTGCCCGTGTCGCGCGTGCTGGACGGCATCGAGGCCGCGCAGGCGGCCGGGCTCGCGCCGGTCAAGGTCAACGCGGTGATCGAACGCGGCGCGAACGACGACCAGATCCTGCCGCTCGTGCGGCACTTCCGTCATACCGGCGTGGCCGTGCGCTTCATCGAATACATGGACGTCGGCGGCGCGAGCTTCTGGTCCGGCGACAAGGTCGTACCGGCCGCACGGATGCGCGAACTGATCGACGAACACTATCCGCTCGTGCTCGTCGGCGAGCCGGGGCACGACGCGACCGCGATCCGTTGCGCGCACATCGACGGCGCGGGCGAAGTCGGCTTCATCGCGAGCGTGTCGCATCCGTTCTGCGGCACGTGCTCTCGCGCCCGCGTGTCGGCCGACGGACAGCTCTACACGTGCCTGTTCGCGACGCAAGGCACCGACCTGCGGCCGTGGCTCGACGACACAGCGTCGAGCGCCGACCTCGCCGCCGCCGTGCGCGATCGCTGGACGCACCGCGACGACCGCTATTCCGAGCGCCGGGCCGCACGGCCTGCCCGTGCGCCGGGCAAGACCTACCCGACCGTGCGCATGTCGCTGGTCGGCGGCTGAGGGGCCGCCGCGCGACCCAGGACGCACCGCCTACAGGAGAATCGTCATGACGACTTTCACCGAATCCCGTGCCGGGCTGCCGGACGATCCGTTGCACGCCGGCAGCACCGCTCCCGACAACGCGACCGAGCCGCACCCCGAGCCGCCACCATCGATTGCCGCCGGCTTCGAAGTTCGCGTGCAGTACGCGTCGATCGACGCCGGCGCCGAGCTCGCGCCGATCGTTCGCAATCCAAATGTCGGCGCGGTCGTGAATTTCCTCGGTGTCGTGCGCAACGAGGGCGACGTCGACGACGTGATCGCGCTCGAGGTCGAGCACTATCCGACGATGACCGAACAGGCCCTGTGGAGCATCGTCGAGGAAGCCAGCGCGCGCTGGCAGCTCGAAACGATCAAGATCGTGCATCGCGTCGGGCGCATTCCGCTCGGCCAGGCGGTCGTGCTGGTCGTGGTGGCCGCCGCGCATCGCGGGTCCGCGTTCGATGCGTGCGAATTCCTGATGGACTTCCTGAAGACCCACGCACCGTTCTGGAAGAAGGAGATCCGCCACGACGGCGTATCCGGCTGGGTCGAGGCGAAAGCGCACGACGACCAGGCGATGCGGCGCTGGGGCTGAGCGTATGCGCTGCGCGTGCTCCGATTCCGCCGAGTGATTCCTTTCAAGACATCGCGATGAAACTGACGATCAAATACTTTGCAAGCATCCGCGAACAACTCGATCTCGACGAGGAAATCGTCGAGATCGCTGCGCGCGAACTCACCGTCGACGCGCTGCGCGACACGCTGGCCGCACGCGACGCGCGCAGCGCGGAAGCGCTGCGGATGGACCGGCCCGTGCGGGCCGCCGTGAATCTCGAGATGGTGACGGGGGAATTCGTCGTGCGGGAGGATAGCGAAGTGGCGTTTTTCCCGCCGGTGACGGGCGGCTGACATCACGACGAGCCGGAAGGAATCCGGCATGACATCGATCGCCCGTCACCGTTCGCACGCGTTGGCGTTGCGTATCAGCCGCTCACAGCCGGCATCGCGGCCCGGCTCGACAGATAGTCGACCATCCGTTGCGCGGCCGGTTGCAGCGCATCGAAGCTCCTGAAGCAGACGACGAACCGGCGCTTCGCCCACGCATCGACCAGCGGGATCACCTTGATGCCGAACACCGGCCGATACGTGTCGGCCACTTCCATCGGCACGACACTGATCCCGAGCCCGGCCGCGACGACGCGAAACGCGGCATCGAAACCCGACACGATCACGCGATACGACACCGTCGTGCCGGCATCGGCGGCCGCGCGCTGCAGCAGCGTGTGAACGGCGGTCGTCGGCAGCAGGCCGACATGCTCGTAGCCCAGCGTCTGCTCGAAGCTCAGCGACGGCGCGTTCGCGAGCGGATGATCGCGATGCACGGCCAGCGCCAGCCGGTCCTGCCGATATGGCCGATGCTGCAGGCCCTGAAGATCGACGTTGTCCCAGCACACGCCCACGCTCGCCGCGCCTTCGCGCAACTGCCGCACGAGTTCGGACGACAACCGCTCTTCCACGTCGACCCGGATGTTCTCGTTGGCCGGTTCGCGCATGAACGACGAAATGTCGTCGAGCAGTGCCTCCGCGATCGCCGACGCCGATGCGCAGATGCTGACGCGCCCCTTCAGCCCGCCGCCGAACGCGGCGATATCGCTCGCGATGCGCTCCATCGTGAAAAGCACGCTGCGCGCGTGCTCGAGCAACGCATTACCCGCGGCCGTCGGCTCGACGCCGCGCCGCGAGCGCGTGAGCAGCGGCACGCCGAGGTCGCTTTCGAGTTGCGCGATGCGCTTGCTGATCGCCGACGGCTCGATATGAACCGCCTCCGCCGCCCGCGCCATGTTGCGGTGATCGCACACGGCCACCAGCAGCCGCAGCGTTTTCAGGTCGATGTCGCGCATCCGCCGTCTCCAGGCAATCAAGCATTCAGACATTCCATTTCGGAAACCTGGCGGTTCCGAAATACCGCTTCAATGTCCATCAGGAATGTCTAAAGTTAGCACGACGCCGGTGCATCGACACGGGCGAAATCAACGGAGACAAGCGACATGCGGTCGTTCCCCCAACATGCAGTCATACGCGAAGTGGGCTTGCGCGACGGGCTGCAAAGCATCCCGCGCATTCTTCCGACGAAACACAAGATCGAGTGGATCGGCGACGCGTACGCGGCCGGTCAGCGCGAAATCGAGGTCGGATCGTTCGTGCCCGCGCGCCTGCTCCCGCAACTGGCCGATACGGCCGAGCTCGTGTCGTATGCGAAGACGCTGCCTGGGCTGCGCGTGTCGGTACTGGTGCCGAACCTCAAGGGCGCGGAACACGCGATCGACGCAGGTGCCGACCTGATGCTGGTGCCGCTCTCGGCGAGCCGCGCGCATAGCATCGCGAACCTGCGCAAGACACCCGACGAAGTCGTCGCTGAAGTTGCGCGCATCCGCGCCGCGCGCGATGCGGCCGGCTCGAAGACGCTGATCGAAGGCGGTATCGGCACCGCGTTCGGCTGCACGATCCAGGGCCGCGTCGAGCAGTCCGCGGTGCTGCGTTACCTGCATGCGTTGCTCGATGCCGGCGCCGACCGCGTGAGCATCGCCGATACGGTGGGCTACGCGGGGCCGGCCGCCGTCGGTGAACTGTTCGGCAAGGCGCGCGCCGCCGCGGGCGAGCGCTTCTGGTGCGGCCACTTTCACGACACGCGCGGCCTCGCGCTCGCGAATGTGTACGCGGCGCTCGAAACGGGTGTCACCCGCTTCGACGCGACGCTCGCCGGCATCGGCGGGTGCCCGCATGCGCCCGGCGCAAGCGGCAACGCGTCGAGCGAAGACCTCGCGTTCATGCTCGCCGACATGGGGATCGAAACCGGCATCGACATTGCCGCGCTGCTGACGCTGCGCGCGAAGGTCGCCAGCTGGCTCGACGGCGAAACGCTGCACGGCGCGCTGTGGCGCGCGGGCCTGCCGCCCACCCACGCCGCCGCGGCCACCACCACCGTCTGAATCCATCATGAACCACGACACCCGACTTCCACTCGACGGCATTCGCGTCATCGAATTCACGCACATGGTCATGGGGCCGACATGCGGGATGATCCTCGCTGATCTCGGCGCCGAAGTGATCAAGATCGAGCCGCCCGGCGGAGACAAGACGCGCAACCTGCCCGGCCTCGGCATCGGCTTCTTCCGTTCGTTCAACCGCAACAAGAAGAGCGTCGTGCTCGACCTCCATACGCCCGAAGGCAAGGCGGCCGCGGTCGAACTGATCGGCACCTGCGACGTGATGCTCGAGAATTTCCGGCCCGGCCTGATGGCGACGCTCGGCCTCGACTACGACACGCTGTCGGCACGCTACCCGGCGCTCGTCTACGTGACGCACAAGGGCTTCCTGCCCGGCCCGTACGACCGGCGCCTCGCGCTCGACGAAGTCGTGCAGATGATGGGCGGGTTGTCGTACATGACGGGGCCGGTCGGCCGGCCGCTGCGCGCCGGCACGTCGGTCAACGACATCATGGGCGGCATGTTCGGTGCGATCGGCGTGCTCGCCGCGCTGCGCGAACGCGAATGCACGGGCCGCGGGCAGGAAGTGCAGAGCGCGCTGTTCGAGAACTGCGTGTTTCTGTGCGCGCAGCACATGCAGCAGTACGCGATGACGCACGAACCGCCGCCGCCGATGCCGGCGCGCGTGTCGGCGTGGAGCGTCTACGACGTGTTCACGCTCGCGGACGGCGAACAGCTGTTCATCGGCGCGGTCAGCGACCGGCAGTTCGTCACGCTGTGCGACGTGCTCGCGTGCCCCGGGCTCGCCGCGGAACCGGAGTTCGCCACCAACGCGCAGCGGGTCGCCGTGCGGCCGCGGTTGCTCGAACGGCTCGGCGCGATCCTGAAGGACCACCGCGCCGCCGAGCTGTCGCCGAAACTCGAAGCGGCCGGCATTCCGTATGCGCCGATCGTCCGTCCCGAGCAACTGCTCGACGATCCGCACCTGAAAGCGAGCGGTGGACTGGTGCCGATGCAGACCGACGACGGCCACACGACCGATGTCGTGCTGCTGCCGATCACGATGGGCGGACGACGGCCCGGCGTGCGCCAGGCGCTCGCGCGCGTCGGCGAGCACACGCAGGAAGTGCTGGCACGGCTGAAACGCCGCGCGGTCGCATGAGCGGCAGCCGATGCCGGTCCGGCAACAGCCGGCCGGCGTCGAAGCAGGCCCGGCCGCGCGCCGCCATGAATTCGGCGCCCCGTCCACATCGCGCTCGCCTATAACCGTTTTCAAGGCAGGCAGCTCGAAGAAGCATGCCGCCCGTCAGAGGATCAGGAGACAACCCATGCATCAGACCGTCACCGCGGGCGGCGCCCCGCTCGATACGCCGCAGGTCCGCGCCGGCATCCGCGCCGGCGCGGACATCTCCGCGCGCATGGACCGGCTGCCGATCACCCGGCACCAGTGGATGCTCGTGCTGCTGATCTCCCTCGGCGGCTTCTTCGAAGTCTACGACCTGATCTTTACCGGCTATATCGCGCCGGGCATGGCCAAAAGCGGCCTGTTGCAAACCACCACGCAGGCATTCTTCGGCTTCACCGGCATCGCCGCCTTCATCGCGGCGACCTTCGCGGGGCTGTTCGTCGGCACGTTCGGCTTCGGCTGGATGCCGGACCGCTACGGGCGCCGCGCCGTCTTCACGTACTCGCTGCTGTGGTACTCGATCGGCTCGGCCATCATGGCATTCCAGACGACGCCCGAAGGCGTGCTGCTGTGGCGCTTCATCACCGGCATCGGCGTCGGGCTGGAGATCGTCACGATCGACACCTACGTGACCGAACTCGTCCCGCAGCAGATGCGCGGCCGCGCGATCGCGTTCAACCAGGTGGTGATGTTCACCGCAGCACCGGTCGCGGCGATCCTGTCGTGGTGGCTCGTTCCCGCGACGGTGTTCGGGCTCGACGGCTGGCGCATCGTGGTGCTGGCCGGCTCGGCCGGCGCCGTGATCGTCTGGTTCATCCGCCGCGCGGTGCCCGAAAGCCCGCGGTGGCTGGCCGCGCACGGCGATGCCGAACGAAGCGAGCGGATCGTGAGCCGGATGGAAGCGATCGCCGAGCGCGAGTCGGGCATGCCGCTGCCGCCGCCCGCACCGGCGAGCGAAGCCCCTGAAGTGCGCAGCGCGGCGTTCGCGGCATTGTGGCGCGCGCCCTATCGCGCCCGTCTGCTGATGCTCGTCGCGTTCAACTTCTGCCAGGCCATCGGCTATTACGGATTCGCGAACTGGGTGCCGACACTGTTGATCGGCCAGGGCATCACCGTCACGAAGAGCCTGCTGTATGCGTTCGTCATCGCGTTCGCAATGCCGGCCGGGCCGCTGCTCGCGATGCGCTATGCGGACCGGATCCAGCGCAAGCACCTGATCGTCGGCGGTGCGCTGGCCGTGATCGTCTGCGGGCTCGCGTTCGCGCAGGTCAAGACCGTCGTGCCGCTCATCGTGCTCGGCGTGCTGATCAGCCTCGCCGGGCAGACGATCTCGGTCGCGTATCACGCATACCAGTGCGAGCTGTTCCCGACCGAGGTGCGCTCCCGCGCGAGCGGCATCGCATATTCGGCCAGCCGCGCCGGCGCGATGATGTCGGGCTTCATCATCGCGGCGTTGCTGAAGGATTTCGGCGTTCCCGGCGTGTTCACCGGGATCACAGTGTTCATGCTGGTCGTGGTGGTCGTCATCGGCGCGTTCGGCCCAAGGACCAACGGCGTGCGGCTCGAGGAGCTCAATCGCTGACGCCTGGAACCGTCCGGGTTACGCCGGACGGCGCCAGGGAAGAACGCCCCCTTCTACCGCATGCACGCCGCGGCCAGCTTTCCGACTGCGATCACCGCCTGCTCGATCTCCGGCGACCACGGGCTGCTGTAGTTCAGCCGGATGAAGTTCCGGTAGCTGTCCGTGATCGAGAACATGTAGCCGGGCCCGATCGTGATCCCCTGCTCCAGCGCGAGCTGGTACAGCCGCATCGCGTCGACCTGCGCGGGCAGCTCGACCCACAGCACGTAGCCGCCCGCCGGGCTGGAAATGCGCGTGCCCTCCGGAAAAAACCGCGACACCATCGCGCGCATCAGGTTCGCCTGCTGCGCATACGCCTTGCGCAGGCGCCGCAGGTGATGCTCGTAGCCGTCGCGTTCGAGAAACTCCGCGATCGCGAGCTGCGGCAACGATGGCGTCGCGAGCGTGTTCAGGAATTTCAGCTTCTCGACCTGGTCGCGATAGCGGCCCGGCAGCGCCCAGCCGATCCGGTACGCGGCCGTCAGGCTCTTCGAGAACGACGAGCAGTGCAGCACGATCCCGCTGCGGTCATAGGACTTCAGCGAACTCGGATGCGCATCGCCGAAATACAGTTCGTTGTACACGCCGTTCTCGATCAGCGGCATCCCGGCCTTCGTGGCGAACTCGACCAGCTCGCGCTTGCGCTCGTCCGGCATCTGGAAGCCGAGCGGGTTCTGGAAGTTCGGCATCACCATGCACGCGGCGATCGGCTGCGACTTCGCGATCGCGGCCAGCGCAGCGATGTCGATCCCGTATTCCGGATGCGTCGCCACCTCGATCGCCTTCATCCCCATCCGTTCGATCGCGTGCAGCATCGCGTAGAACGTCGGCGACTCCACCGCGATCGTGTCGCCCGGCTTCGCAACGGCCTGCAGGCACAGGTTGATCGCCTCCGTCGCGCCGACCGTCACGATGATCTCGTTCGGGTCCACCGACATCCCGTTTTCCAGGTAGCGCCGCGCGATCTGCCGGATCAGCCGCGGATGGCCGGGCGGCAGCCCGTCCGTCACGCCCCACAGCGACTTGTCGCGGCCAGCGGCATACGCGTAGCGGTTCAGCTTCTCGAACGGGAACAGGCTCGGGTCCGGATACGGCGAGCCGAGCGGCACCGCGTCGTCGGTGCCGATCGAGCGCAGCGTCGACAGCACGAGCCGGCTCACGTCGACCGATGACGAGATCGCGATCGGCTTCGACGGCCGCAACTCGCGCACCGGCGCATGGCCGTCGTCGCGCCGCAGGTTCACGAAATAGCCCGACTGCGGCCGGCTTTCGAGCAGCCCGCGGCTTTCCAGCAGCAGATATGCATGCAGCACGGTCGTGATGCTGATCCGGTGCTGCTGGCTCGCCTGCCGCACCGACGGAATCCGGTCGCCGTGCCGGTACACGCCCTGGCGGATCAGGCGCTCGATGTCATCCGCGAGTTTTTCATAGAGTTTCATCGCGCGCCTCCCGCCGGCCCGTGCAGCCGTGCTGCCCTGCCGTTTGCGTCGGACACGCACGTGTTTCGCCCGCCGACCGGGCCGTCGTGATTCCTGATCTTTCCCTCCGGTTTTGCCTTTTCCATCGCACTGGCTCTCTCTTGAAGATGCGCCAACAGGGTTCCGGAACGACTGGATCTGCGGCACTGTGCACTTGATGATGGAATCTTAAGAGCAGAACAGTTGGCGGCGAGTACACACATCGACCACGCGAACAAGAGTACAGTTCGGCGCCAATCGCGCATGGTGGGAGAACTGTACGTCTTATGAAATGGCCGGGCGGCCGGAAGCGTGGTGCGGCGCGGCCGGATCGGCCCGGAACGCCCGCCGCACGGCCTTTCGCGGGGTTGCGTCAATTGGGGTGCAATACTGTGCGCCCGCACGGTTTTCACTGCCGGAGTCAGACCATGCAGTACACGATCGAACAGGCATCCCCCCTCGGCGGCATGATCCGCGCCGCCCGGAACATACAGAAATGGCGCCAGAACGACGCCGCCGACAAGGAGGCCGCGGATGACTGATCGCGCCCTCGTCGACCAGCTCGTCGCGCGGCTGACCGGCCGCGCCGACCATCCGCGCTTCACCGGCGCGCCGATCGACCTGTCGACACTCGACGCGCACACGCTCGGCGCAGTCTGGCCAGCCCTGCGCCGTGTCGAGCACGAGATCATGCTGCGCGACCGCGCATTCGGCGATCCGCGCGCCGAATTCGCACGCTGGCTGCACGGGCAGATCGATGCACTCGGACTCGTGCCGCTCGTCGACGCCGATGCCGCGCTCGAACTGTTCCGCGACATCCCCGCCGGCGGGTGGAAACGCGCGCTCGGTGAGTTGCCCTGCCTCGACGCGCTGCCGTCGCCGGTACTGCAGGCGGAACTCGCGCGCATCGCGAGCGAACCGGAGGAAGGCGGCGTGCACACGGCGTCCAGCACGTATGGCGTGTATGCACTCGACCGGTTCGCGGGCCGCCGCGACTTCTCGGCGCGGCGCGACGCGTATGCGCAAGTGCTGGCGGATTCGCCGTTTCGCGTGCGCGAACTCGACGTGCTGCCCGAACTCGGGCCGGCCGCGCTGCTCGCGCTGGCCGCAACGAACGACGGCTACTTCGCGCCGAGGCGACTGTGGCTCGACGTCAGCGATCCGGCCGTCACGCTCGCGGAAGACGCCGCGTACATCGCGTTCGCGCGCGATGCGCTGACCGAAGCCGCGCAGCAGGTCGCGGCGCTCCATGCGGGCGCCGTTCCATACGAAGCCGATCGCGCGTTCACGACCGACGACGC
The DNA here is from genome assembly GCF_017104825.1 of Burkholderia sp. Ac-20345. Lineage (NCBI taxonomy): Bacteria > Pseudomonadati > Pseudomonadota > Betaproteobacteria > Burkholderiales > Burkholderiaceae > Burkholderia > Burkholderia sp. Ac-20345. The sequence goes on from NZ_JAAGPO010000160.1 coordinate 22,851, forward strand.
GCAGGTCGTCGCGCGCGCCGCGCGGGTGGCCGCCTATCGCGACGAAGCGTGGCTGCGCCCGCTGATCGGGCCGCTGCTGACCGGCGTGTGCGTCGCGCCGACGGCCGCGAAAACCGCGCCGTCCCAGTCGCTCGCGATCGCGCTCGGCCACGCGGTCGAGACGATCCCCACGCCCGAGAGCGTGCGTGCGCTGCGCGAGGCCCTCGCCATCGTGCGGCATGCCGGCGTGCAGAAGAAGCTCGCGCGCAACCTGAAACCGGCCGAGCGTGCGCTCAGCGAGCGACCGCACACCGCGCTGCGCATGACGCTCGACGCAAAGCCCGACAAGAAGCAGCTCGCGATGCTTGCCACTTGCATGGAAGCCGGCTTCTGGCAGTCGATGACGCTCGGCCATGCCGAATGGCGCGAGCGTCTCGTCGATGCGCCGGCCGGTGCCGCATTCGCCGCGCGCACGATCTGGCACGCGCGCGGCCCCGATGGCTCGACGCAGTCGTTCATGCCGGACATCGCGAAGGGCAAGGTCGTGCTGCGCGATGCGGCCGGGCATGCGATCGACGTCGCCGGCGACAGCGATATCCGGCTATGGCACCCGCTGCTGGCCGACGCGGACGAACGGCTCGCGTGGCAGCGCGCGATCGTCGGCCGCACGCTGCGGCAGCCGGTCAGGCAGGCCTTCCGCGAATACTACGTGCCGGCCGACGGCGACGCAGCGGCCAGCGATTCCGCGATGTTCGAAGGCCACGTGCTGTCGAGCCGGCCGCTGCTCGGCGTCGCGCGCCGCGAAGGCTGGTCGATCCACGCGTACGACGACGGGCTCGTCCGCGAATTCGGCGACGTGCGCGCGACCTTCTTCGTCGATGCGCGGCTCTATCCGGGCTCGGAAAGCCACGGCACGTCGCGCCGGCTGCACGTCGAGCGCCGGCACGACCGGCACTGGGTGCCGCTGCCGATCGGCGAGATCGATCGCGTCGTGTTCTCGGAAGTGGCGCGTGCGGTCGACCTGCTCGTCAGCGTCGCCGCGTTCGCGCTCGACGACGATGCGACCCGCGCGGCGGCCGCGGCACTCACGGTCGACCCGGTGCGCCAGCGTGAGCGCGAAGCGGAACGCGGGCAGCGCCTGAACCGGTTGTCGGATGTGCCGCTTGGCACGATGGCGCGGCATCGCCGGCACGTGCTGTCGCTCGTGTTCGCCGGGCCGCTGGCGCAAGGGAAGATGACGATCGACGAACGCCATGTGCGCGTCGGCGCGTGGTCGGTGCATTGCGCGACCGGGCGCGTGATGCGCGACGGCGAACCCGTCGAACCCGCGATCGAGCCGCCGCCGTCGCCGCTGCGCGCGGTGCCGTGGCTGCCTTACGACGAAGCGCTGCTGCAGCGGATCGTCGACATCGTCGCGGGGCTGCTCGACTGAGCGGCGGCGGTCAGATCGAACCGAACAGCGCGCGCGGCCGGTCCTTCAGCGTGCCGGCGAGAATCCGCAGCCCGTTGACGAGCTCGTCGCGGGTGGCCGGGCACGCGAGGTTGATGCGCACGCCGTGCTCGATTTCCGCGCGATCGACCGCGAACGTCGACGACGGCATCACGATCACGCCGCGTGCCTTCGCATTCGCGGCGAAGTCGTCGGCCCGCCACGGCGGCGGCAGGCGCAGCCACACGAACATGCACGCCGGATCGGATTTCAGCTGCCCGGCCGGCAGCAGTTCCCTTGCAAGATCGACCCGCGCGCGGATCTCCGCGAGTTGCGCGGCCATGATCCGCTCGGCGGTGCCGTCCTCGATCCACACCGTCGCGATCAGCATCGACGTGGGGGCCGGCATCCATGCAGTCGTGCGCACCGCCTCCGCGCACAGGGCGACGCTGTCGCGCGGGCAGCTCAGGTAGCCGAGGCGCAGCCCCGGCGCGAGGATCTTCGACGTCGCGCCGATATGGAACGTCAGCTCGGGGCACAGCCCCGCGATCGCCGGCAGCCGGTCGCGCACGAGCGGGCCGTACACGTCGTCCTCGATGATCGTCACGTGATGACGCCGCGCGATGTCGACGAGCGCCATCCGGCGCGCGAGGCTCATCGTCGTCACGGTCGGGTTCTGCAGGTTCGGTACGACGAAGATCGCCTTGACCGGCATGCGCTGGCAGATCCGCTCGATCTCGTCGGGCAGCAGGCCGTCGTCGTCGGCAGGCGCGCTGACGATCTCGAACTGGAACACCGGCGCGAGCGCCTTGAGCCCGTAATACGTGAGCCGATCGGCCACGATCACGCCGTCGGTGCCGATCAGGCTGTTCAGCACCGCGTACAGCCCGTGCTGCGCGCCGCTCGTGACGACCACCTGGTCGCGCGACGGCGTGAAGCCCGGCGCGGCGAGCCACTGTGCGCCGGCCGCGCGCGCCCAGTCGGGGCCCTGGGGCGGCTGGTACTCCTGCAGCGCGGCGAAACGCGGATCGTTCGGCAGCGTGCCGAACGTCTGCGCGAGGCTCGCGAGAAATTCGCCGGTCGCGGGACGGTTCACGGTCAGGTCGATCACGCCGTTGCCCGCTGCAAGCGACGCGCGGGCCGGCTCGATGCTCGGCATCGCGCCGCCGGTGACGAGCGAGCCGCGGCGTTTGCTGCCGATCACGAGGCCGCGCAGCTGCAATTCCTTGTACGCACGGGACACGGTCGACACGTTGATGCCGAGCTCGGTCGCGAGCTGGCGTTGCGGCGGCAGGCGGCTGCCCGGTGGATACGTGCCGTTGCGGATTTCCTCCTCGATCGAGCTCGATACCTCGACATAAGTCGGCCGCTTCGCCTGCGCCGGCAGGCTGCTATCGCGCTCGCCGGAAAGTTTGTCTGATGCCATTTGTCGCCCGTGACCACACAAAAAGCGTTTGTCTGCCATTTTGACCTGCCCAGCGATTGTAGCCGACATCCCCTGCCCGTCAAACGTCAGCCGAAATGTCTGTTGAATCAGTCGATTGGAATCGGGTAAACACTGGCGCCACACAATCTCATTTTGATTGCACACAAAAAATTACTGTGTGATTCTTTATCTCAACTTTGTGTGAATCATGCAGACCGGAGGGGATGCGTCATGGCGAATATCGCCATCGTGGGTGCAGGCTTCATCGGGCTCGGCGCGGCGGCATGGCTGCAGCGCGACGGGCATCGCGTGACGCTGTTCGATCCGGACGGCGTCGGCCAGGGCGCGTCGTTCGGCAATGCCGCGACGTTCGCGCCGTACGGCTGCGTGCCGGTGAACGGCCCGTCGGTGTTCCGCGACATGCCCCACTTCCTGTTCGCCGCCGACAGCCCGCTGCGCATCCGCTGGCCGTACCTGCTGCACGGCGCGCCGTGGCTCGCGCGGTACCTGCTCGCGT
>NZ_JAAGPO010000161.1:0-26128 GCF_017104825.1 Burkholderia sp. Ac-20345
CAGCCTGCCCGGTCGGTGACACTCGCGTCGGCCTGCACCGGCGCCGCAGCCGCGGGCGCCGCCGCGATCACCTCGTCCGCGCGCACGATCTGCGCACCGTGAACCTGCTCGAGCCAGGCGGCGCTCGACTGGCCTGCCAGCGCGAGCAAGCGCGCGCGATTCCCGGCGACATGGGCCGGGTCGTCGCCGGTATGCAGGCCGAGATTCATCCCGCCCGGCAGCGCGTCGCCGCCCTGCCAGCGCCCGTACGGGCCTTCGCTCACTCCGCCGTCACGTGTCGTGATCAGCGCGCGCACGCGCGGCGACACCTGCCAGTCGGGCTGTACGCAGTCCTGCCACGTCAACGGCGCCAGGTTCGTCATCGGCACTCATTCCTCCTCATCGTCCAGGTACGGCTCGTCATCGTGATACTCGCCGCCGAAATCGTCATCGTCGTAGACACCGTCATCGTCGTCGAATTCCTCGTCGCCCTGCCCGAAGCCGAGCGCCGCGACGAGTGCGTTCATGTCGTCCGGCAACGGGCAGCGCCATTGCACCGCCTTGCCCGTGACCGGATGCACGAGACCGAGCCGCCATGCATGCAGCGCCTGTCGCGCGAACCCGTCCGGCAGCGGCGTGACCGAGCGTTTGCCGCGCGCGCGCCCGTACACGGGGTCGCCGAGCAGCGGGTGCCCGGCGTGCGCGCAGTGCACGCGGATCTGGTGCGTGCGACCGGTCTCGAGATCACACTGGATCGCCGAAACCGGCTGACGTTGCCACAGACATGTGTCAACCGTGCGGAAATGCGTGCGCGCGGGCTTGCCCGATGCGCCCGTGACGACGGCCATACGCGTGCGTTCGCGCGGATCGCGGCCGATCGGCGCGTCGATCGTGCCTTCCTCGGGCATCGTGCCCCACACGAGCGCGAAATAGCGGCGCTTCACCGTGCGGGCCTGCAACTGGCGCACGAGGTCCGTCTGCGCGGCCAGCGTGCGCGCCACCACCATCAGGCCCGACGTCTCCTTGTCGAGCCGGTGGACGATCCCCGCGCGCGGCAGGCCGGCCGCCGCGTCACCATAGCGATGCAGCAGCCCGTTGAGGAGCGTGCCGCTCCAGTTGCCGGCGGCCGGGTGCACGACGAGGCCGGCCGGCTTGTTGATGACGACGAGCGCGTCGTCCTCGTAGATCACGTCGAGCGGCACGGGCTCCGGCGTGAAAGCGAGCTGCTCGGGGAGCAGGTCGGGCACGAGCTCGATCTTCGCGCCGAGCGGCACCGGCTGGCGGATCTTCGCCGGCGCGCCGTCGACGAGCACGCGCTGCGCCTCGATCCAGCTCTGCAGGCGGCTGCGCGAGAATTCGGGGAACAGTTGGGCGAGCGCCTTGTCGAGGCGTTCCCCCGCGAGCGACAGCGGCACTTCGACGACGCGCGGCGCTTCATCGACCGCCGCGGACGGCACGACGGGCGGCTGCATTGCGTCGCCGGTCAGATCGTCATCGAGGGAATCCCCCGAGGCAGCGTCGGCGGGCCGATCGCTTGGGCTATAATCTTCGCGATTTGGTGTGCCCGGCTGGGCATTCTGCGAACTTGAACGGGTCATTTAGACTGGGTCACCGAGACTTGAAGCTAGGACATGCGAGCATGATGAATTCGACCAAACGTACGGCCAGAACCGTCGCCGCCCGGGCTGCGGCGGTAGCGGCCGTGGCCCTCATCGCCGGCTGCCACGGCTTGCCGCAGAAGCAGGACGAGACGGCTACCTGGTCGAACAACAAATTATACTCAGAGGCCCAGGACGCACTGTCCGGCGGCGACTGGGGCAAGTGCGCGAAATATTTCGAATCGCTGCAAGGTCGCGATCCGTTCGGCCATTTCGCGCAACAGGCGCAGATCAACGTTGCATACTGCAACTGGAAGGATAACGAAGCGGCCGCCGCCGACCAGGCCGTCGATCGCTTCATCCAGCTCCACCCCGATCATCCGGATATCCCGTACGCGTATTACCTGAAGGGGATGATCCACTTCAACGACGATCTCGGCCTGTTCGGCCGCTTCTCCGGCCAGGACATGAGCGAGCGCGATCCGCAGGCACTGCGCGAATCGTACGATGCGTTCAAGGTCGTCGTCGACCGCTTCCCGAAGAGCAAGTACGCGCCCGACGCCGCCGCGCGGATGCGCTACATCGTCAACGCGCTCGCGTCGCACGAAGTGCACGCGGCCGACTACTACTACCGGCGCGGCGCCTACGTCGCGGCCATCAACCGCGCGCAGCTCGCGATCAAGGACTACAAGGGCGCCCCGGCGATCGAGGACGCACTGCACATCATGATCCTGTCGTACGGCAAGCTGAACCAGCCGGAACTGGCCGAAGACACGAAGCGCGTGCTCGCCGGCACGTTCCCCGACAGCCCGTACGTCACGGGCCACTCGCGCCCCGGCGCGAAGAAGTCGTGGTGGCAGTTCTGACGAAAGCACCGTGCAGCACGCGCTGCACGAACAAAAAACCCGGCCATCGAGCCGGGTTTTTTATTGGCGCCGCGCTCAGGCGGCGCCAGTGCGATCGATCGCGCGACGATCGTCGCGCGCGCCATCACGAGCGCTTTGCCGAACGGTGATCGTCGAAGAAATCCTCGACGACCGCGATCTCGCGGGTCCGCTTGAACGGCGGCAGGCTCTGCCAGATCCGGCGCCCGTAGGGTTTGTCGACGAGCCGCGTGTCGCAGATCATCAGCACGCCGCGATCCGTCTCCGCGCGAATCAGCCGGCCCGCGCCCTGCTTCAGCGTGATCACGGCCTGCGGCAACTGGTGCACGGCGAACGGGCTGAGCCCCTTCTTCGTCAGCGCGTCGAGCCGCGCGGCCAGCACCGGATCGTCCGGCGGCGCGAACGGCAGCTTGTCGATCACGACGAGCGACAGCGCGTCGCCGCGCACGTCGACGCCTTCCCAGAAACTCTGGCTGCCGACCAGGATCGCGTTGCCGTACGCACGGAAACGGTCGAGCAGTTCGGTGCGGCTCGCATCGCCCTGCACGAGCAGCGGCGTATTCCAGCCGCGCGATTCGATCACGTCGCGCAGCTTCGACGCGATCCGGTCGACCGCGCGCAGCGTCGTGCACAGCATGAATACGCCGCCACCGGACGCCTCGATCGCCGGCAGCGCGGCGTCGAAGACGGCATCGGTAAACGCCGGCGAAGACGGCTGCGGCAGGTTGCGCGGCACGTACAGCAGCCCTTGCGACTGGTAGTCGAACGGGCTTGCGAGCGTCATCGAGCGACGCGAGCTGAGACCCATCTGAGCCGCGTAGTGCGTGAAATCGCCGCGCACCGACAGCGTGGCCGACGTGAACACCCATGCGCGCGGTACACCCGCGCGCTGCTTGGCAAAGATCGGCGCGACCGACAGCGGCGTTTCGTGCAGCTGGACGGTATGCGCGAACACTTCGACCCAGCGCACCTTCTCGTTCGGATCGCCGTCGGATGCCGCCTTGTCGCCTGCCGCCGCAGCATCGGCCTTCGCAGCCGCTTCCGTCGCGCCGGGCGCAACCCAGCCGGCCAGCAGGTCCTGCAGCTCGCGGGCGCGCCGCAGGCACGCACCAAGCGATTCCGCCCGCTCGGCCTGGCTCGCCAGCGCCGACGCGAGCGCGTCGAGTGCCGTCTCGAGCGCGTCGAGCGCACCGAACATCGGGTGATCGTCACCAAGCTGCGCGAGCGACATCCGCACGATCTGATCGTTCGCGAATGCGAGGCGCAAGTCGCGCGCCGCGCGCTCGAGATCGCCGCCGAGCTTCACCCACTCGACCGCGTCGCGGGCATGGCTCAGGCCTTCCGCCACCGTATCGCGCGCGAGTTCGAGAATCTGCGTGGTCGACAGCGTCTCGCCGAAGAACAGCGTCGCCGTTTCCGGCAACTGGTGCGCTTCGTCGAAGATGACCGTGTTCGCGTTCGGCAGCAGCTCGGCCATCCCCGTATCGCGCAGCATGATGTCCGCGAAGAACAGGTGATGGTTGACGACGACGACGTCGGCCTGCTGCGCCTCGCGCCGCGCCTGCATCACGAAGCACTCCTTGTAATGCGGGCATTCCTGGCCGAGACAGTTGTCGCGCGTCGACGTGACCATCGACCACACGGGCGCCGTTTCCGGCACGCTCGCGAGCTCGGCCTTGTCGCCGCTCTTCGTGATCTTCGCGAAGCGGACGATTTCCTGCAGATAAGCCGTGTCCTGCCGCGACGGCAACCGGCCGTTGTCGGCCGTGCGTTGCAGGTAGTAGTGGCACAGGTAGTTCGAGCGACCCTTGAGCATCGCGACCGACACCGGCACCGCGAGCGCGTTGCGCACGGTCGGGATGTCGCGCGCGAACAACTGGTCCTGCAGGTGCTTCGTGCCGGTCGACACGATCACCTTGCCGCCCCACAGCATCGCGGGCACGAGGTACGCATAGGTCTTGCCGGTACCCGTGCCGGCCTCGACGATCAGCGTGTTGTCGCCTGCGTCGCTGTCGGGTTCGGCTGCAGCGGCGTCTGCGCCCGGCTCGGCCGATTTGTCGCCGTCGCCGAGGCGGCGCGCCGGCCGCTTGCGGGTTTCGAAGATCTCGGGCTCGGGCATTCGGCGCGCGGACGCTTCCATCGCGGACGCGACGGCGCGCGCCATCTCGATCTGCGACGTACGCGGCCGATAGCCGTCGAGCGCACGCGCCAGCAATCCGCCTTCGCCGAAGATCGTGTCGAGTTCGTCGACGCGCTTGCGGCTCAGTTCAAAGGTGCCTTCGGGCGCACGTGCGCGCCCGGCGGACGATACGTCGCGCCGGGCATCGGGGGTGGCTTCAAGCGGTGAATTCAAGGCAAGCGTTCCTGTGTCCAGCGCCCGGGCGGCGCCGGCGCTTGCCAGGCCGCGCTCAGGCGCGCTTATCCGGTTCCAGCTGCGATTGCAGCAAAATGATTTTGTCCTTGGCCGCCAGCTTTTCCTTCTTCAGGCGGTGCAGCGTGATGTCGTCGATGTCGGAGTGTCCTTCCTTCAGCTCGATCTCCCGAGCGAGCTGCTGGTGCTGCTCCTGCAATGCAGCCAAACGGTTGTGCAATTCCTGCTGCTGTTCCGTGGGACGGTTTTGCATACTTGCCTCCTCATCGAAGCAGCGCGCCGGCTGGCGTGCCAGCGCGCACGAGACTGATTCCGGATCAATCCAACACGTTACTGCCCCTGCTGTTGCTGCTGTTGCTTCTGCTGTGCCTTCTCGGCCGCTTCCTTCTGACGCTGCTCGATATCGGCCTTGTGCTGCGCCGCTTCCTTCTGCTTCTGCTCGTAGCGCGCGGCGTTGTCCGACCGCTCCTGCGCCTTCTGCGCGGCCTGCTGGTGCGCCTGGTCGAGCTTGCGCTGGAAGTCGGCCTGCTTCTGGTCGTATGCCTGCTTGCTCGCCGCGTGCTGCGGCCCTTCCGCGCCGCGCTGCGCCTGCTTCAGCGCATTTTGCTCCTGCTTGTCGCGGAACGCAGCCGCGTTTGCCGCGTCGTTCGCCGCGCGCTGCGGCGCTTCCGCCGCATCCTGCGCCTGCTTCAGCGCCTGCTGCTGGTCACGCTGCTGCGCGTGCACCGCACGCTGCTCGTCGTTGAGCGCGAGCTGCTCCTGGCGGATGCTCGCCCGCTCGTCGCGCATCTGTTCACGCGCCTTGCCGAGACAGTGATTGACGAAGAACTTGCTGTAGCAATCGTGCTCCGCCACCGCATAACGATAATCGTTTTCCGCGGAGCGTTGATTGAGCACTTTTTGACGGGCATCGAAATCCGGTGCGGCCGTGGCCGTCACGGGTGCGGCCGAGGCGGCGGCCGGCGCGGTTGCGCCCGAAGCTTGCGCGAACGCGCCGGAAGGCCCGGCAGACAAAGCCGCGGCAAGCGCTGCGCCGAGCGCGACGAGAGAAATTCGGGAAGTTGGCAACGTCGTAGGAAAGCTGCGGGACATGTGTCAAATTCTATCACCCCCGGCTGGACGCTCCGCCATTTATGGCAAAATGCCCCGCTTCACTCACCCGCGGCATCTGGCCCGTCGGGCCCGCCACGCAGCCCGTCGCTTCGGGCCTGCCGGCCCGCGCCGCGATTTCAGCAGGCAGATCATCCACGACATGACGGAAACCGTAGCACTCAAGATCGTACAGCGCATCGCCACCGAACTGTCCGTCCAGCCGCGCCAGGTCGCGGCGGCCGTGCAACTCCTCGACGAAGGCTCGACCGTTCCGTTCATTGCCCGGTACCGCAAGGAAGTGACCGGCAACCTGGACGACACGCAGTTGCGCCAGCTCGAGGAACGCCTCCTGTATCTGCGCGAGCTCGAGGATCGCCGCGCGGCGATCCTGTCGAGCATCGACGAACAGGGCAAGCTGACCGACGAGCTGCGCGCCGCGATCGACGCGGCCGACAGCAAGCAGGTGCTCGAAGACCTTTATCTGCCGTACAAGCCGAAGCGCCGCACGCGTGCACAGATCGCCCGCGAGGCCGGCCTCGAGCCGCTCGCGCAGGCGCTTCTCGCGAACCCGCTGCTCGACCCGCAGGCCGAGGCCGCCGCCTACGTCGACGCCGAAAAGGGCGTCGCCGACGTGAAGGCCGCGCTCGACGGCGCACGCGACATCCTGTCCGAACAGTTCGGCGAGACGGCCGAGCTGCTCGGCAAGCTGCGCGACTACCTGCACAACCAGGGCGTCGTGTCGTCGGCCGTCGTCGAGGGCAAGGAAAACGAGGAAGGCGAGAAATTCCGCGACTATTACGATTACGCGGAAACGATCAAGACCGTGCCGTCGCACCGCGCCCTCGCGCTGTTCCGCGGCCGCAATGCGGGCGTGCTGACGGTCAAGCTCGGTCTCGGCGAAGAGCTCGATGCGCAGGTGCCGCATCCCGGCGAAGCGATGATCGCGCGCCATTTCGGCATTGCGAACCAGAACCGCCCGGCCGACAAATGGCTGTCCGACGTATGCCGCTGGTGCTGGCGCGTGAAGGTGCAGCCGCATATCGAGAACGAGCTGCTCACGCAACTGCGCGAAACGGCCGAAACGGAAGCGATCCGCGTATTCGCACGCAACCTGAACGACCTGCTGCTGGCCGCGCCGGCCGGCCCGAAGGCCGTGATCGGTCTCGACCCCGGCCTGCGCACGGGCGTGAAGGTCGCGGTCGTCGACCGCACCGGCAAGGTGCTCGCGACCGACACGATCTACCCGCACGAGCCGCGCCGCGACTGGGACGGCTCGATCGCGAAACTCGCGCGCATCGCCGCGCAAACGCAGGCCGAGCTGATCAGTATCGGCAACGGCACCGCGTCGCGCGAAACCGACAAGCTCGCGAGCGAACTGATCGCGAAACACCCGGAACTGCGCCTGCAGAAGATCGTCGTGTCGGAAGCCGGCGCGTCGGTCTACTCGGCGTCCGAGCTCGCCGCGAAGGAATTCCCGGAGATGGACGTGTCGCTGCGTGGCGCTGTTTCGATCGCGCGCCGCCTGCAGGACCCGCTCGCCGAGCTGGTGAAAATCGAGCCGAAGGCGATCGGCGTCGGCCAGTACCAGCACGACGTGAACCAGCGCGAACTCGCCCGCTCGCTCGACGCGGTCGTCGAGGATTGCGTGAACGCGGTCGGCGTCGACGCAAACACGGCGTCGGCCCCGCTGCTCGCCCGCGTGTCGGGCCTGAACGCGACGCTCGCGCGCAACATCGTCGACTACCGCGATGCGAACGGCCCGTTCCCGTCGCGCGAGCACCTGCGCAAGGTGCCGCGCCTCGGCGACAAGACCTTCGAACAGGCGGCCGGCTTCCTGCGCATCAACGGCGGCGAGAATCCGCTCGACCGCTCGTCGGTGCACCCGGAAGCGTATCCGGTCGTCGAGCGGATGCTCGCGAAGATCAGCAAGCGCATCGACGACGTGCTCGGCAGCCGCGAAGCGCTGTCGGGCCTGTCCCCAGCGGAATTTGTTGACGAACGTTTCGGCCTGCCGACCGTGCGCGACATCCTGTCCGAACTGGAGAAGCCGGGCCGCGATCCGCGCCCCGAATTCAAGACCGCGACGTTCCGCGAAGGCGTCGAGAAGGTGTCGGATCTCGTGCCGGGCATGACGCTCGAAGGCGTCGTGACGAACGTCGCCGCGTTCGGCGCGTTCGTGGACATCGGCGTTCACCAGGACGGCCTCGTCCACGTATCCGCGATGTCGACGAAGTTCATCAAGGATCCGCACGAAGTCGTGAAGGCCGGCCAGGTCGTCAAGGTGAAGGTGATCGACGTCGATGTGAAGCGCCAGCGCATCGCGCTGACGATGCGCCTCGACGACGACGCGGCAGCACCCGGCATGCAGTCGCGCGGCGGCCAGGATCGCGGCAACGCGGGGCGCGGCGCCGCCCGCCCGCAGCGTTCGCGCGAGCCGGAACCGGCCGGCGCGATGGCCGCGGCGTTCGCGAAGCTGAAGCGCTGAGCACGCGAAACGCGTAACGCACGAAAAAGCCCGCCTTCCGGCGGGCTTTTTTGTTGAGTCGTCGTACTCGTTTCCAATCTCCGCGATGAAAACCGAATATGCGCGTTTTCATCATCATTCCCCCACGTTTAATCGGCGAATTGAACAATCCGCGTTGCGAGATACGTTTTCTTGACGCTTCACAATCGGTACATAAAATAAATCTGCGAACGGCAGTATTTCGATGCTTCCGCAATACGCAGCGATCTTTCCGCTCAGCGGCAAGGTTCTCCGCGGCCATCGCGCACGCCGTGCATTTCCGGCCTCCCGTCTTTCAGTCTCGCTGTTTGCAATCGATTCGCGACGCATTGCATCCGGTATTCGCCTGGCCGGCGAACCGGGACGGATTCGCGAAAAATGGATCGGGGAACCATGACAGAAGACCATCTGAAAACCGAACTGGCCGCATTGCGCATTCCCGTTTTCGATGTGCCGTGGGCCGGCGCCTGTTCACCGCACGTCGAGCGAATCGAATCGCGCATGCTCGAATGGGCCGACGCATACGGCATGTTCATCAGCGACGCCTACCGGGAACGCGTCGTGCGCACCCGATACGGCTGGCTCGCCGCGCGCTGTTACCCGAACGCCGATCCTTCCCTGCTGCAGGCGCTCGCCGATTATTTCGTGTGGTTCTTTCTCGTCGACGACCTGTTCGTCGATCGCGTGGAGCCGCTCGGCCCCGATACGTTGCGCAACCTGACCGCGATGATCGATGTGCTCGACTACGAATGCACCGGCCCCCAGCCCGTATATGGCGAGCGAGCGTGGCTCGATCTGTGTCAGCGCCTGCGCGCGCGCCTGTCGGCCGAACATTTCGCGCGCTTCGCACACGGGATGCGGCTGTGGGCCACCACGGCCGGGCTGCAGATTCTCGGCCACCTGAAGGCCGCGCCGGTTGCAATGCCGCAATACGAAACGATCCGGCGTCACACGAGCGGGATGAATCCGTGCCTCACGCTGGCGGACGCGGCCAATTCCGGTGCCGTCCCGCCCGATACGTTTCATCGGCCGGAGATCCAGACGCTGTGCCGGCACGCGAACCATATCGTCTGCTGGAGCAATGACATCCAGAGCGTCGGCATCGAAGCGCGCCAGCCCGGGCAGTTCCGGAACATGGTGCTGATCCACGCGTCGAGCGGCCATACGCTGCAGGCAAGCGTCGACTACACGGCCGAGCGTGTACGCAACGAGATCACCGATTTCGTACTGTGCGCCGATGCACTCTCGCGGCACGCCGACACGCGCGTGCGCGGTCTCGTCGACGGCTGCCGGTACTGGATACGCGGCTATCTGGATTGGGTTGCGCGGGATACGCAGCGCTATGCGGCTACGTTCGCGGCCGGCGATGCGGACGATCGCGGCCTGATTGCCTGGTCGGAGGATCCGGCGGCGCGCGGCTGAACGGCCCGCGCGCCGCACTCGGTCAGATCTCGATCTTCGTGCCGAGCTCGACCACGCGGTTCGCCGGGATCGAGAAGAAGTCGGTCGGCTTCGCGGCGTTCTGGTGCATCCACGCGAACACGCGCTCGCGCCAGATCGACATGCCGGGCAGATGCGTCGGCACGACCGTTTCGCGCGCGAGGAAGAACGACGTGTCCATCAGCTCGAACGTCATGTCGTGCATGCGGCCGAATTCCTCGAGCACGGCCTTCACGTCCGGCGTCTCGTTGAAGCCGTACTCGGCCCTGACGATGTACAGCCCGCCGCCCGCATCACGCGAAGTCTGGCGCTTGTCGTCGCGCACGTAAGGAATGTCGCGCGTGACGAACGTGAGGAAAATGGTCCGCTCGTGCAGCACCTTGTTGTGCTTCAGGTTGTGCAGCAGGCTGACGGGCACGAGCTTGTCGTTGCCGGTCAGGTAGATCGCGGTACCCGACACACGGTGCGGCGGATGCGCGAGCAGCCCCTGCAGGAACGGTTCGAGCGGGATACCGTCGGCCGCCGTGCGCTCCTTGACGATGTGACGCCCCTTGTACCAGGTCATCAGCAGGAAGAACAGCAGCGCGCCGATGCCGAGCGGCAGCCAGCCGCCCTGCGCGACCTTCAGCAGGTTCGCACCGAAGAAGCCGAGGTCGATCGCGAGGAACACCGCGATGATCGCGCCGACCAGCAGCCGGTTCCAGTTCCACACCTTTACCATCACGACCGCGGCGAGCACGGTCGTGATCACCATCGTCGCCGTCACCGCGATGCCGTATGCGGCCGCGAGGTTGTCGGAGCTCTTGAAGCCGATGACGATGCAGAGGATCACGAACAGCAGCAGCCAGTTCACGACCGGCACGTAGATCTGGCCGATCGCGAGTTCCGACGTATGCAGCACCTTCATGCGCGGCACGTAGCCGAGCTGGATCGCCTGCGACGTCAGCGAATACGCGCCCGAGATCACCGCCTGCGACGCGATCACGGTCGCGACCGTCGACAGCACGACGAGCGGCAGCAGCCCCCATTCGGGCGCCAGCAGGAAGAACGGGTTCTCGATCGCTTTCGGGTTCTGGATCAGCAGCGCGCCCTGGCCGAAGTAGTTCAGCACGAGCGACGGCATCACGAGCCCGTACGCGGCGTAGCGGATCGGCTTTGCACCGAAGTGGCCCATGTCCGCGTAGAGCGCTTCCGCACCGGTCAGCACCAGCACGACCGAGCCGAGCACGACGTAGGCCTGCAGCAGGTGATCGGCCATGAACGACGCCGCGTAATACGGGTTGATTGCCGCGATGATGCCCGGCACGCGCATGATGTGGTACACGCCGAGCGCCGCGATCACGACGAACCACACCACCATGATCGGGCCGAACAGCTTGCCGACCAGTGCGGTGCCGTGGCGCTGGATCCAGAACAGCGCGATCAGGATCACGATCGTGATCGGCAGCACGAGATGGGACAGGTGCGGCGTCGCGATTTCGAGACCTTCGACCGCCGACATCACCGAGATCGCCGGCGTGATCACCGCGTCGCCGTAGAACATGCAGGCGCCGAAGATGCCGAGCGCCATCAGTGCGCCCGTCACGCGGGATTTCGAGTTGAGCGGCCGCAGCGACAGCGCCATCAGCGCGAGCACGCCGCCCTCGCCGTTGTTGTCCGCCCGCATCACGAACAGCAGGTACTTGATGCCGACCACCAGGATGATCGCCCAGAACAGCAGCGAGATCACGCCGAGGATCGAGCCTTCGGTGAGCGGAATGCCGTGTGCGGGGCTGAACGCCTCCTTGAGCGAATACAGCGGGCTGGTGCCGATGTCGCCGAACACGACGCCGATGGCTGCTATCGCTAGCGCCCGCATCGAATGTTGTTGCGTCGAATGCGGCGCGTGTGCGGCGTCGGTCGCGTGGATCGTGTCGTTCATATGAAGCGTAATAATCGGGTCCGGGTCGGACAAAACGAGCGCTATTCTACTCGCGCCCCCGTGAAACGCCGCCCTGCTCTGTTGCCGTGGAACCACGTGATCCACGCGACGCATGCAATCCGGCGCGAGCTGTGGCAGGGCTGCCAATCATAGCCGGGGTAGCGCCGTCTGCCTACCTGATCCGCGGCGTGCACGGCGCCGGCGCGCATGCCGCCCCAATGAAAAACGGCGCCGCAAGCGGCGCCGTTCAAGGCTTTCCTTCGATCGGCCGGCCGCTTACGCGCCCGAACCGTCGCGCTGTGCGCGACCGCGCTTGATCCACGCCTCGAGGTTATGCGGGCGAACCGTGTCCCACTCCTCGAACGGCTGATGAATCCACGGATTCGTCGGCAGGAACTGCGTGTGATAGTCGGGCTTGACCTTCGAGCAACCCTTGTACCAGAGCACGGCCGAGCGCACGGCCGTCACCGACGGATAGCGCTCCTTCAGGTGCTCCTGCACGCGCGCAAGCGTGACGCCCGAATCGACGAGATCGTCGACCAGCAGCACGTTGCCCGCCAGGTTGCCGCGCGTCATCGTGATGTACTGCGCGATGTCGAGGTCGCCCTGCTCGGTGCCGGCCGCTTCCCGGTACGAACTCGTCGCGAGGATCGCGAGCGGCACGTCGTAGATGCGCGACAGTTGATCGCCGACGCGCAGGCCGCCACGCGCGAGGCACAGGATCTGGTCGAACTTCCAGCCCGATGCATGCACCTGGAGCGCGAGCAACTCGATGAGACGGTGATACTCGTCCCAGCCTACCCACAGGTTCTTGTCGTCGTTGCGCGGATCAGTCATCAAGTCTGCCGCCGTCATCGTGATTTGCTGCGTCATCTGGACATTACACCTTGAACGGATGGCGGAGCAGGATCGTTTCGTCGCGGTCCGGGCCCGTCGACACCATGTCGACCGGGACGCCAGCTACTTCCTGGACGCGGGTCAGGTAAGCCTGCGCGTTCGCCGGCAGTGCCTCCCACGTCTTGATGCCGACCGTGCTTTCCTTCCAGCCGGCAAACGTTTCGTATACGGGCTCGCAACGGGCCACGTCGGCGGCGCCGCGCGGCAGGATGTCCGCATCCTTGCCGTCGATCTTGTAGCCGACGCACAGCTTGACTTCGTCGAGGCCGTCGAGCACGTCGAGCTTCGTCATGCACAGGCCCGACACACCGTTGATCTGGATCGAGCGGCGCAGCGCAGCCGCGTCGAGCCAGCCCGTGCGGCGCGGACGGCCGGTGACCGAACCGAATTCCTTGCCGACGTTCGCAAGCGTGACGCCGACCTGGTCCTGACGCTGCGGATTGTCCGCATCGTACAGTTCGCTCGGGAATGGGCCCGAACCGACGCGCGTGCAATATGCCTTCGTGATGCCGAGGATGTAGTTGAGCTTTTGCGGACCCACGCCCGCGCCGGCCGACGCCGCGCCTGCGACGCAGTTGCTCGACGTGACGAACGGATAGGTGCCGTGATCGATGTCGAGCAGCGTGCCTTGCGCGCCTTCGAACAGCAGGTTCTGGCCCGCATTGTTCGCGTCGTACAGGCGGCGCGACACGTCGGCCACCATCGGCTTCAGGCGATCGGCATAACCGAGCATCGTGTCGAGCGTGGCCTGGAAATCGACGGCCGCGGCGCCCAGGTACTGGGTCAGCACGAAGTTGTGGAAATCGAGGTTTTCGCGCAGGCGGTCGGCGAAGGTCTTCGCGTCGAACAGGTCCTGCACGCGCAGCGCGCGGCGGCCGACCTTGTCTTCGTACGCGGGGCCGATGCCGCGGCCCGTCGTACCGATCTTGCCCGCACCCTTGCGCGCTTCGCGCGCCTGGTCGATCGCGATGTGGTACGGCAGGATCAGCGTCGTGGCTTCGGAAATGAACAGACGGTCGCGCACGTTCACGCCGGCTTCTTCCAGCTCGCCGATTTCCTTGAACAGTGCTTCGGGGGACAGGACGACGCCGTTGCCGATGTAGCAGGCGACGCCTTCACGCATGATGCCCGACGGAATGAGGCGCAAGATCGTTTTCTTGCCGCCGATGATGAGGGTGTGGCCGGCGTTGTGACCGCCCTGGAAACGCACGACGCCCTGAGCGTGGTCCGTCAGCCAGTCGACGATCTTGCCCTTGCCTTCATCACCCCATTGCGTTCCCACGACGACGACATTGCGCCCGGGAGTCACGTTCACTGCGCTGGCAGACATGTTGATTCGTTAGCTGGTTAAAAACGTATTCTACCTATGTTCGCGAGCGATTCCGAATTTTTCCGTTTCGCTTCAACGATATGCACGCCGAAGCACGTCCCGCGAACGCCTGTTTATCGGGGTTCGACCACCCATGCGCCGTTGCGCTCGACGAGCGAACGGTCGCAGGCAAACTCGTCGAGCACATGATCGTGGCCCGGCAGCGCCTGGATCACGACCTCGCCCGCATCGCGCAGCGCCGCCACGGCCGCGCTCAGCGCGTCGTCCTGCGCCCACGGCGCGAGAATCGCGGTGCCGCGCGCCTCGACCGGCGAAATCCGCGCGAGTTCGCGCAGGTCGAGCGAGAAGCCCGTGGCCGGACGAGCACGGCCATACGCCTGGCCGACGTGGTCATAGCGGCCGCCCCGCGCGATCGCGTTCGGCACGCCGTCGATGTAGGCGCTGAACATCGCACCGCTGTGATACGCGTAGCCGCGCAGGTCACCGAGATCGATCGCCACCTCGGCACCCTTCGCCTGCGCAGCGAGCTGCGCCAGATCGTCGAGCGCCCGCGTGATTTCGGGCAGCACCGGCAACCGCGCACGCGCCTCGGCGAGCACGCTCGCGTCGCCATAGAGGTGCGGCAGCGCGCGCAGCGCGGCGCGCGTGTCGGCACCGAGATCGTCGGTGAGTTCGTTCAGCAGCGGCACGTCCTTGCCCGACAGCGCGTCGTACAGCGACTCGCCACGCTCGGCGGCCTGCGCGTCGCGCGCCAGCAGCGCCGCGAGCACGCCCGCGTGGCCGAGGTCGAGACGGATGCGCGACAGGCCCGCGAGATGCAACGCGTCGAGCATCAGTTGCTGGATCTCGAGGTCGGCTTCCAGCCCCGCATGCCCGTAGATTTCGGCGCCGATCTGGATCTGCTCGCGCGTCGCGTGCAGGCCGCGCGGACGCGTATGCATCACGTGGCCCGCATAGCAGAGGCGCGTCACGCCCTGACGGTTCAGCAGGTGCGCGTCGATCCGCGCGACCTGCGGCGTGATGTCCGCACGCAGGCCGAGGGTACGGCCCGACAACTGGTCGACCAGCTTGAAGGTGCGCAGGCGCAGGTCGGCGCCGCCGCTCGTCAGCAGCGACTCGAGATACTCGAGCAGCGGCGGCATCACCATTTCGTAGCCATACGAACGGAAGCGGTCGAGCAGCCTGCGGCGCAGCTCCTCGATCTTGCGCGCTTCCGACGGCAATACGTCGGCGATATTCTCGGGAAGTAACCAGGTCGACATCGGTACGGTCCTACGACGGGAAACAGCGCGCGACACGCGCGCCGCGATGTGAATCGGAAATTCTGAATTCGGGCGGGACGAACGGCGGATTCACCGTCCGGATCAGGTCGCGAGCAGCAGCAGTATGAGCCCGAGCACCATCACGATCAGCCCGCCGATCCGGATATGATGCGGCGGCCGCTCAGCTATTCTACGAAACGTGTCGCGCCAGGCGACGGGAAACACGAAGGGGAACGCCCCCTCGATGATCAGCATCAGCGCTACTGCGAGCAACAACGAGCCAGCCAGGTCCATGCGAGCGACGGCGCCGCTCGACGCGGCGCCCCAAGGTCAGTGTTTGCGGGGAGCAGGCGCCGCCGGTGCGGCACCGCCCGTCGGGCTGCGCATGAAGCGGAAGAACTCGCTGTCGGGATCGACGACGATGATGTCGTTGCGCTTGAACGTGTTCCGGTAAGCCTGCAGGCTCGCGTAGAACTGGTAGAACTGCGGATCGCGGCCGAACGCGTCGGCGGCAATCGTCGCGGCCTTCGCGTCGCCCTCGCCCTTGAGCGTCTGCGCGGATTTGTACGCGTTCGCGAGCACGGCCTGCTGTTCGCGTTCGGCGTCCGCCTTGATCTGCTCGACGTCGGCCGCGCCTTGCGCACGCACCTGCGCCGCCTGATCGCGCAGCGCGCCGATCATCCGCTGATAGACCGCATCGGTCTGAGCGGCCGGCAAGTCGACGCGCGTCAGCTGGACGTCGACCACATCGACGCCGAAACCGGACGCCTTCGCCTTCACTTCGTCGCGCGCCGCATCGGCGATCGCACGCTGGCCGCCGAGCGCGTCGTCGAGCGAGCGCTTGCCGAACGCGTCGCCGAGTGCGCTCTTCAGCGCGCCGGCCAGACGGTCGCCGGCTGCCGACGGGTCGCCGCCCGTCGTCGCGAAATACTTCATCGGATCGCTGATCCGGTACTTCACCGCGTAGGCGACGAGCAGGTCGTGCTTGTCTTCCGTTGCCAGTTGCAGCGGATCCGACGACTCGAGCGATTGCAGGCGCGTGTCGATCAGCGTGGCCGTCTGCAGCGGCGGCGGCAATTTGAAATGGATGCCGGGGCCCGCCAGCTCGGGCTGCGCACCATCGCGTCCCGACAGCACGGCCGCATGGCGCGGATCGACGGTAAGGACTGTCGACGATGCCGCGAAGGCAACGATCACGATTGCGACGACGAGCGCAATGATTCGGTTCATGTTCTGCGCTCCCCGTTACTTCAGATCGTCTTCGCGCGACCGGCTGCGAAACGCTTCGCGCGATCGCAGCACGTCGTTGCCGGACGCCGCCGACGCCGCACTCGCGGGTGCTGCTGCAGCCGGCGCGACGGCCGCCGGTGCCGACGCCGCATCGGGCGCGGATGCACCATTGGACGCCACGGCGTTTTGTCGTCCCTGCTCGACGAGCTTGTCGAGCGGCAGATACACGACGCTGTTGCCGCCCTTGTTGCCGACGAACACCTTCGTCGAGTTCGAATAGATTTCCTGCATCGTCTCGAGATACATCCGCTCGCGGATCACCGCGGGCGCCTTCGAGTACTGCGCATAGACCTGCTTGAAACGGTCGGCATCGCCTTCGGCTTGCGTGACCACGCGATCGGCATACGCCTTCGCTTCGTCGACGAGCTTCGCCGCATCGCCCTGCGCCTTCGGCAGCAGGTCGTTTGCATACGCCTGCGCGGCGCGCTTCGCGGCCTCGCGCTCGTCGCGCGCCTTCGCGACTTCACCGTACGCGGCCTGCGTCTGCTCGGGCGCCGCAACGCTCTGCATCGTGACGGCCGTCACCTCGAGCCCCGACTGGTAGCGATCGAGATCCCGCTGAATCGCGGCGGAGAGCTGCTCGCGCAGCGCGTCGCGGTCCTGGTTCAGCACGTCGGCTGCGCTGCGCGTGCCGACGATCGCACGTACCGCGGCCTGGGCAGCCTGCGAGACGCTGCGCTCGGGATCGACACTGCGGAACAGGTAATCGGTCGCGGAACGGATCCGGTACTGGACGATGAAGCGCACGTCGACGATATCGGCGTCGCGCGTCAGCATCGCCGCTTCCTTCACGTTCGCGAGACGCACGACGTTGTTGCGGCCGATTTCGATCGAGCGCACCTGCGACGTATCGACGATCTCGTGCGACGCGAACGGATACGGCGCGCGCCAGTGCACGCCCTGGCCGACCGTGCCCGACAGCTTGCCGAGCTGCAGCACGACGCCCGTCTGCCCTTCCTGCACGACGAACAGCCCGCTGCCCGCGTAGACCGCGACCAGCACGCCGATCACGATGCCGACGCCGACTCGCGCGGCTCGCCCGTTGTCAGGACGGAAACCGTTGCCGCCCTTGCCGCCCAAAAGGCCATTGAGGCGACGGTTGAAGTTGCGCCACATCTCGTCGAGATCGGGCGGACCATCGCCGTCGCCGCCCTGCGGACGCTTCGATTCGTTCGGACGAGGACGGGATCCGTCCTTGCCATTGCTTTCGCCGCGTCCCCAGCGGGGATCGTTGATCGACAGCAAGGCGCGCATCCGCCGCCAGGTACTCCGCTCGTTGTATTCGTTCACCAGAGTTTGTTCACCAGATTAGACGCCGGCGAACCGGCCGGGACCGGTTAGCGCCCGTGTTCGGAAATCGTGTGGTCTTCGTGTGGTTCAGCGGGGGCGCCGTCGAGCGCGCCGTTGGGTAACGTCGCGCTGGAAAGGTGTTCCGCGGAGGCGATTTCGGCGATGGCGGCACGCAACGCGTCAAGACCCTGACCGGTGCGCGCGCTCAAAAAGACGCGCGAAATATTACCATACTCGTCCCGCTCGACCGCGTCGCCGCGGGCCGCCAGCTCAGGCACGGCGTCGATCTTGTTGAACACCAGCACCTGCCGGATCGTGTCCGCGCCGATCTCGTGCAGCACACCATTGACCTGCTCGATCTGTTCAAGCCTGACCGCGCTCGACGCATCGACCACATGCAGCAGCAGATCCGCGTGGATCGTTTCCTCGAGGGTCGCGCGGAATGCAGCGACCAGCTGGTGAGGCAACTCGCGGATGAACCCGACCGTATCCGACACGACGATCTGGCCGACCTCGTCGCCGAGGTAGACGCGCCGCGACGTCGTGTCGAGCGTGGCGAACAGCTGGTCGGCCGCGTAGGCCTGCGCTTTCGTCAGTGCATTGAACAGCGTCGACTTGCCCGCGTTCGTATAGCCGACGAGCGACACCGACATCGTGCCGCTGCGCGCGCGCTGACGACGTTGCGTGCTGTGTTGCCGACGCAGCCGGTCGAGCCGCGACTTCAGCATCTTGATGCGCTCGCCGATCAGCCGGCGGTCGGTTTCGAGCTGGGTTTCACCCGGGCCGCGCAGGCCGATACCACCCTTCTGCCGTTCAAGGTGGGTCCATGCGCGAATGAGCCGCGTCGACAGGTACTGAAGCTGCGCGAGTTCGACCTGCAGCTTGCCTTCGTGACTGCGGGCACGCTGCGCAAAGATGTCGAGGATGAGGCTGGTGCGATCGACCACGCGCCTGTTAAGTGCCTGCTCCAGATTACGTTGCTGGGCGGGCGCCAATGCGTGGTTGAAGATGACGATTTCGACGTTGTGCGCGTCGCACGCAAGCCGGAGTTCTTCGGCTTTGCCGCTGCCGATGAACATCTTGGCATCGGGACTGGAGCGACGACCCGTGAGGGTGACTGCGGGACGGGCCCCCGCGCTGGAGGCGAGAAGACTGAGTTCTTCGAGACTGGCTTCGAAATCGGTCTTGCCGAAATCGATGCCGACGAGCGCTGCGTTGATCAAATTATCGGGTGTCAAGATAAGGCGGCTGGCATCGGTCGCTCGCGGCGACCGGATGCCGGCCGCTGCGATAGGTTAGGACGAGACTTCCGCGTCCGGGTGGAAATTCACCGGGCGCGCCGGCACGACCGTCGAGATGGCGTGCTTGTACACCATCTGGGTCACCGTATTACGGAGCAACACGACGTACTGGTCGAACGATTCAATGTTCCCTTGAAGCTTGATGCCATTGACGAGGTAGATCGAAACGGGAACGTGCTCTTTGCGCAGTGCGTTCAAAAACGGGTCTTGTAACAATTGCCCTTTGTTGCTCATGGCGTACTCCATCTTTTTTTGCAGGTTGATCTGGATTGGCGGCGAAGAAAAAGAGATCCGGCGCCAATCGCTACACTATAGCCGATTTTGCTTGGCCCGCCCGGGGCGTAGGCCTTGCGGCCGACCCCTTGCGTGACGCGTGTAACAGACGTCTTCAGCTCTTGTCCGCGTACGGATTGTTCGACGAACGGAACTCTATTCGCAATGGAGTCCCTGTCAGTGAGAAAGTTTCGCGGAACCGGTTTTCCAGGTAGCGCTTGTACGTTTCCGTCACCGCGTCGAGCGCGTTACCGTGGATGACGATGAGCGGCGGATTCTGGCCGCCCTGGTGCGCGTAGCGCAGCTTCGGACGCACCGGGCCGCGACGACGCGGCTGCTGGAACTCGACGGCCTCGATCAGCGCGCGCGTGAGCTTCGGCGTCGGCAGCTTCGCCATTGCCGCCGCGTACGCGTCGTCGACCGAGCGCATCAGCGCGCCGATGCCGGTCTTCTTCGCGGCCGAAATGTAATGCGATTTCGCGAAGTCGAGGAATTTGAGCTTGCGGGTCAAATCCGCTTTCGCGCGATCGCGCGCATGCTCGTCGAGGCCGTCCCACTTGTTGACGCCGATCACGAGCGCGCGGCCCTGCTCGACGACGAAGCCGGCGATGTGTGCGTCCTGGTCGGAAATATCCTGCTGCGCATCCAGCAGAAGAATGACGACGTTCGCGTCGGAGATCGACTGCAGCGTCTTCACGACCGAGAACTTCTCGATCGCCTCGAACACCTTGCCGCGGCGGCGCAGGCCGGCCGTGTCGATCAACGTGTATTTCTTGCCGTTACGCTCGAAGTCGACGTAGATCGAATCGCGCGTCGTACCCGGCATGTCGAACGCGATCACGCGATCTTCGCCGATCAGCGCGTTCACGAGCGTCGACTTGCCGACGTTCGGACGGCCGACGATCGCGATCTTGATGCCGCGCGAAGGATCGTCCTCGTCCGCTTCCTCCGGCTGACCCGCGTACGCGACTTCCAGCGCCTCGTTGATCATGTCGGTCACGCCGTCGCCGTGCGCGGCCGAGATCGCACGCGGGTCGCCGAGCCCGAGCTCGTAGAAGTCCGTCGCGACCGCCGTGTACTTCATCCCCTCGGCCTTGTTGACGACCAGGAAGATCGGCCGGCCGGTCTTGCGCAGGTAGTCGGCGATCGACTTGTCCTGCGGCGCGAGCCCGTTACGGCCGTCGACGATGAACACGACGACGTCGGCTTCCTCGACGGCCTGCCGCGTCTGGCGTGCCATCTCGTGCAGGATGCCGTCCTTCGCGACGGGCTCGAAGCCGCCCGTATCGACGACCAGGTACGGCCGCTCGCCGACGCGCCCTTCGCCGTAATGGCGATCGCGCGTCAGGCCCGGCAAGTCGGCGACCAGCGCATCACGCGAGCGCGTGAGCCGGTTGAACAGCGTGGATTTCCCCACATTGGGGCGCCCAACGAGGGCAATGACCGGTTTCATCTGTGTTTTCTACGGTGAAGCGCAGCAGCGGGAGGCCCGCTGCTGCGGGCGGCTGCGCTGAATGAAAATATCACGAATTCGCGCCGCGCCGGATGCGCGCGCCTGGCGCGCGTTGCGCGCCATCGTCTTTCGTCTCGAACTGCCTTTCAAATACCGAGCGGCCGGGAGCACCGGCCGCCTTCAAGTCGCGCGGCCGCGGTGCGCGGGACAAGCCCGTCGCACCGCGGCCGCGCATGTTTCCTGCGCGTCAGCGCGGACGGAATCCGTACAGGCCGCCGTCCTTCGTCTGCACGACGAGCGTATTGCCCGCGAGGACCGGTGCCGCCGTAATCGCGCTGCCGTCGGTCTTCATCCGTGCGATGAAGCTGCCGTCTTCGCGCGACAGGAAGTGCACGAAGCCCTTGTAATCGCCCATCACGACCGCGTGCCCGAGCAGATACGGCACACCGACGTCACGGCTCTTCAGCTTGTCGTTGCGCCACAGCTGGTTGCCCGAAGCGGCGTCGTATGCAGTCACGACCGACCAGTCGTCGCCGCCGGCGACCACCGAATCGTCCTGCGCGAGGCCGCTGCGGCTCGAGAACGACTTTTCCCACAGCGGGCGGCCCGAGTTCGCGTCGAAGCAGCCGAGCTGACCCTGGAACGTCACCGCGCAGGCTTCCGCGCCCACGAGCGTCGGCGGGCCGCTGACGTCGTTGATACGCTCGACCTCAGTCACGCCCTTCGGGAACGACACCGGGGTCTGCCAGAACGGCTCGCCCGTCTGCAGGTTGATCGCGACCAGCCCGCCGCCGGGGAAGCCCGCCAGCACCGCCGCGTCACCCGCGAACGTCATGCCGGCCGACACGCGCAGGTTCAGCGGCACCGCGCGGTTGCGGTAGTTCCACTTCTGCTCGCCCGTCTGCGCGTTGAACGCGATCACCTGGCCGTCGATCGTGCGGACGACCACGAGGCCGTTGCCGACGAGCGGCGGCGAGAAGATCTCGCCCTGCACGCTGGTCTTCCACAGTTGCTTGCCGTCCGGGCCCAGCACGAACACGCCGCCCTTCAGCGCGCCGACCGCGGTCAGGTTGCCGTCGCTGCCGACACCGGCCGACAGGTCGGAGCCAACCTTCGCGCGCCAGAGCGGCTGGCCCGTCTTCGCGTCGATCTTCTCGACCGAACCGTTTTCGCCCGCCGCATAGACGGCGTCGCCCACGGCCACCGGCGAGAACAGGTAGCGCCCGCCCTTGCCGACGCCCGCCTTCCAGACCTGTTGCACGTCCATCACGGGCTTGAACTCGGTGAGCGGCGTCGGCACGCGGCGCGCATCCTTCGACGACGAGCAGGCCGCCAATGCGAGGACAGCCGCCGCGCAGGCAACGGGCACAGCGTAACGTTTCAGCAAATTCATCGGTTAGCGAAGCAGAGTTAAGAGGTTGAGGGGACCGGGGTTCAGCCGCCGAGCGCGTCCAGCTTGAACTGCACGAGCTGGCGCGCAGACTGGTCGTCCTTCGACAGGCCGTCGAGCGCGAGCTTGTAAGCCGCGCGCGCGTCGTCGGTCTTGCCTTGCGCGGCAAGCAGATCGCCGCGGCGATCGGCCACGAGGCCCTTGAATGCATCGACCGGCGTACCCGACAGCAGCGCGAGGCCCGCGTCGTACGCCTTCTCGTCGAGCAGCAGCGACGCGAGGCGCAGCTTCGCGATCTGCTTGTACTCGTCTTCCTTGGCGTGATCGACGGCCCATTGCAGCTGCGCCTTCGCACCTGCCGCGTCGCCGGCTGCGTACAGCGTCTTCGCAGCGGAGAGCGCCGTCATCTGTGCATACGGCGTACTACCGAACTTGTCTTCCATGTCGGCGGCCGCGCGAGCCATCGTCGCCTTGTCGTTCGCGGCGGCAGCCTTCTGGACCTGCTCGTACAGCCCGGACGCCTCGGCAGCCTGACGGCGCTGCCAGTAGTTCCAGCCGTTGAAACCGGCCGCGACGACGAGCGCCGCGAGCACGATCCACGTGGTGAGGTTGCCCCAGCGGGCCCACCACGCCTTGAGACTTTCAATCGATTCTTGTTCGTCGTGATAACTCATCGGCGAGCGATTCCTTCCTGTTCAGGCCATTCTTGTCGAGCGGATACCAGCGCGATCAGTCGTCGCCGTCTTCGGCGGATGCAACCATCGCATTGATTAGGAATTCGGTCAAGCCTTCGACCGGTACGGTCTGCTGAACGTTCTTTTCCCCATCTGCGCCCGCACCGCGCAGCGCTTTCACGCCCACCGTGCCGTTCGCAACCTCTTCTTCACCGAAGATCACCGCGAACGCGGCGCCGCTTGCGTCGGCCCGCTTCATTTGCGACTTGAAGCTCGCCGGCGCGCCGTCCGCGCTGCAGTGGAAGATGACGTCGAGGCCCGTGTCGCGCAGGCGCTCGGCCGCGATGAACGCCTGTTCGCGCGCGGTCTCGCCCTGGTGCACGACGTACACGTCGACACCTTCCTGTTCGGGCGCGAGATCGTCTTCCTTCAGCAGTTCGAGGATCCGCTCGATGCCCATCGCCCAGCCGCACGCGGCGGTCGGCTTGCCGCCGAGCTGCTCGATCAGCGGATCGTAGCGGCCGCCGGCAGCAACCGTGCCCTGCGCGCCGAGCTTGTCGGTCACCCACTCGAACACGGTCAGGTTGTAGTAGTCGAGACCACGTACGAGACGCGGGTTGATCTTGAACGGGATGTTGTTCGCGAGCAGCAGGCGTTGCAGCCCTTCGAAGTGCGCGCGCGACTCGTCGCCGAGGAAGTCGATCAGCTTCGGCGCGTTCTGCGCGATTTCCTGCAGCGCGGGGTTCTTCGTGTCGAGCACGCGCAGCGGGTTCGTATACAGGCGGCGCTTCGCATCCTCGTCGAGCACGTCGGCGAACTGCTCGAGGTACTTGATCAGTTCGACGCGATGCGCGGCACGCTCTTCGGCGAGGCCGAGCGAGTTGATCTCGAGCTTGATGCCGGTCAGGCCGAGGTCGTCCCACAGGCGCTGGCACATCATGATGATCTCGGCATCCGCATCAGGGCCCGCGAAGCCGAGCGCCTCGACGCCGACCTGGTGGAACTGGCGGTAGCGGCCGCGCTGCGGACGCTCGTGACGGAACATCGGGCCGATGTACCACAGGCGCTTCGGACCGTCGTACAGCATGTTGTGCTCGATCGACGCACGCACGACGGCCGCGGTATTTTCCGGGCGCATCGTCAGGTTCTCGCCGTTCAGCGCGTCGGTGAAGCTGTACATCTCTTTTTCGACGATGTCGGTGACCTCACCGATGCCGCGCGTGAAGAGCTGCGTGTGCTCGACGATCGGCGTGCGGATGTTCTGGTAACCGTATGCGCGCAGCAGCGATTTCACCGTAGCTTCGAAGAACTCCCAAAGGCCGGCATCCTGCGGGAGGATGTCGTTCATGCCCTTGACGCCGGTGAGCTTCTCGATCTTGCGTTTTTGTTCAGTCATCGTGTGTGTGGACGAATTAGTTCGTGGCCTCAGCGCGGCCGTAATTGCGTGCGACGTAGTCGCTGACGATCTGCTGGAATTCCTCGGCGATCCGCTCGCCGCGCAGCGTCTTGACCTTCTCGCCGTCGATGAAGACGGGCGCGGCCGGGTTTTCGCCCGAACCCGGCAGGCTGATGCCGATGTTTGCGTGCTTCGATTCGCCCGGGCCGTTGACGATGCAGCCCATCACCGCGACGTTCATCTTCTCGACGCCCGGATACTCCTTGCGCCAGGCCGGCATCTGTTCGCGCAGGTAGGTCTGGATCTGCATCGCGAGCTCCTGGAACAGCGTGCTCGTCGTACGGCCGCAACCCGGGCACGCGATCACCATCGGTGCGAACGAGCGCAGGCCCATCGTCTGGAGGATTTCCTGGCCGACGATCACCTCGCCCGTGCGCGACGCGCCCGGTTCCGGCGTCAGCGAGATGCGGATCGTGTCGCCGATCCCTTCCTGCAGCAGCACGCCGAGTGCCGCCGTCGACGCGACGATGCCCTTCGATCCCATGCCGGCCTCGGTCAGCCCGAGGTGCAGCGCGAAGCCGCAGCGGCGGGCGAGCTCGCGGTACACGGCGATCAGGTCCTGCACGCCGCTGACCTTGCACGACAGAATGATGCGGTCGCGGCCGAGGCCCAGTTCGACCGCACGCTCGGCCGAGCCGATCGCCGACTGGATCAGCGCCTCGTACATCACGCTCTGCGCATCCCAGGGCTGCGAACGCGCACCGTTCTCGTCCATCATGCGCGCGAGCAGGTCCTGGTCGAGACTGCCCCAGTTCACGCCGATCCGTACCGGCTTGTCGTACTTGGCCGCGGCCTCGATCATCTGCGCGAACTGCGTATCGCGCTTCGCGCCCTGGCCGACGTTGCCCGGGTTGATCCGGTACTTCGACAGCGACTCCGCGCAACCCGGGTAGTCACGCAGCAGCAGGTGGCCGTTGTAGTGGAAATCGCCGACGAGCGGCACGGTCACGCCCATGCGGTCGAGTTGCTCGCGGACCGCCGGCACGGCGGCCGCTGCCTCGGGCGTGTTGACCGTGATACGCACCAGTTCGGAGCCCGCATTCGCGAGTTCCTTGATCTGGATGGCCGTGCCGATCGCGTCGGCCGTGTCGGTATTCGTCATCGACTGCACGCGCACCGGCGCGTCGCCGCCGATCGTCACGAGCTGCCCGCCCCAGCGGACATCCACCGCATGCGATACACGGCGCGGCTGATGCCCGCCGAACACCGGCTCGGTTGAACAAATCTGACTGCTGCGTGGGGATTGAGCTTCGGATTGCATCGATAGATCCATTTACGCGGAATGCGCCGCGACGCGGCGCATGAATTGAAAAAGCGCCGTGCCCTCACGGCCTGCCGATATCGACGACAGGCCTTCGCCACGGCGCTTGACGTCAGGGCAACGTGAACCGCGCCACATTACCCCGCGCTGCCGAATATTTTGCCGGATCGACAGGTTTTCCGTCGAACGCGATCGCGTCGAGGCCTGCCTTGTTGCCGATCGTGACCTTGAACGGACCGTCGCCGGCGACCTGCTTCGCCTCGCCGCCGTGCACCAGCCCGGAGAACAACTCCTTGCCGCTCTTGTCGCGCACGCTGAACCAGCTGTCCTGCTTGACCTTCAGTTCCACCATCGACTGGCCGGCCGCGACCACGACGCTCGCCGGCTGAGCCGGCGCAGCGGCGCTTGCCGCCGTCGTTGCCACGACGGGCTGCGATGCAGCCGCCACCACCGGCGCCACAGG
>NZ_JAAGPO010000162.1:0-26066 GCF_017104825.1 Burkholderia sp. Ac-20345
TTTCTTTTGTTTTCATCTCACCACCCCCCACCGTCCCCTCCCCTATATCCCACCTCCCTCCCCCACACCACGCTCTTCCGATCTGCGTATCTCGGCGCCCATCCGCGCGTGGCGTGCGTCGGCATGTGGACGCAGGTCGTGTCGCGCGCCGGCGAGCCGCGCTTCATGCTGACGCCGCCCGCCGATCCGCGCACGCTGCGCCGCACGCGCTTCCTGCGCTCGCCGCTCGTGCACCCGTCGGTCATGCTGCGCATCGACGCCGTGCGGGAAGTGGGGAACTATCGTGCGAAATACCGTGCGGCCGAGGATCTCGATCTTTTTTTACGGTTAATGCAACGCTACGATTGCGCGAACCTGCCGGAACTCGGCCTCTATTACGAATTGAACGAGGGCGGGATCAGTGCGACCAAGCGCCGGCGCCAGCTGGTGTCGACGCTCACGCTGCTGCTGAGCCACTTCAACGTGCTGAACCCGTACGACTGGGCCGGCCTCGCCAAGAACCTGCTGCATTTCGTGACGCCGTACCGGACGTTGCAGCGGATCAAGCAGACGCTGTTCGCCGCCCGGCCGTCCGCGTGACGCCCTTTCATTCGGTGTATCCGGCATTTACGACGCTTTATTTATTCTTTTTTTCATGTCCGCCACCTCCCCGCTGCGCATCGCGCTCGTCTGCAACACGGCCTGGGCGATCCACACGTATCGCCACGGGCTGATCCGTGCGCTCGTCGCGCGCGGCGCCGAGGTCATCGTCATTGCGCCGCACGACCGCACGGTGCCGTTGCTCGAGCAGATGGGCTGCCGCTACGTGCCGCTCGCGGTTGCATCGAAGGGCACGAGCCCGCGCGAGGATCTCGGCACGCTCGCCGCGCTGGTGCGTCACTACCGCGCGCTGCAGCCCGGTCTCGTATTCCATTACACGATCAAGCCGAACATCTACGGTTCGGTCGCCGCGTGGCTCGCACGCGTGCCGTCGATCGCGGTGACGACCGGGCTCGGCTACGTCTTCATTCAGAAAAGCCGCGCGGCAAGCGTCGCGAAGCGCCTGTACCGGTTCGCGTTCCGCTTCCCGCGTGAAGTGTGGTTCCTGAATCGCGACGATCTCGCGACCTTCACCGACGAGCAGTTGCTCGCGCATCCCGATCGTGCACGGCTGCTGCACGGCGAAGGCGTCGATCTCGAACAGTTCGCGCCCGTGCCGCTGCCCGCCGGCGACGCGCCCGTCTTCATCCTGATCGGCCGCCTGCTGTGGGACAAGGGCGTGCGCGAATACGTGGAGGCCGCCCGCATCGTGCGCGCGCGCTTCCCGAACGCGCGCTTCCAGCTGCTCGGGCCGCTCGGCGTCGACAATCCGAGCGCGATCGGCCGCGCGGATGTCGATGCGTGGGTCGGCGAAGGCGTCGTCGAGTATCTCGGCGAGGCGCACGACGTGCGCCCCCATATCGCGGCGGCCGACTGCGTCGTGCTGCCGTCTTACCGCGAAGGTGTACCGCGCACGCTGATGGAAGCGTCGGCAATGGGCCGCCCGATCGTCGCGACCGACGTGCCGGGCTGCCGGGACGTCGTCGCAGACGGCGAAACGGGCTTTCTGTGCCGCGTGCGCGACAGCGCGAGCCTCGCGGAGCAACTGAATCGCATGATCGCGCTCGGACCGGAAGGCCGGGTGGCGATGGGCGCACGCGGCCGGCAAAAGGTCGTGGCGGAGTTCGACGAGCAACAGGTCGTCGAGCGCTACAGGGAGACCATCCATTCGTTGACCGGATTCACACTCTGAAGGAGCGCATCAGCAATGACCGCTAAAGGCACCATCCTCGTTACCGGCGGCGCGGGCTACATCGGCTCGCACACCGCCGTCGAGCTGCTCGACAACGGCTACGATGTCGTGATCGTCGACAACCTCGTCAACAGCAAGGCCGAATCCGTGCGCCGCATCGAGCGGATCACGGGCAAGTCGCCCGCGTTCCATCAGGTCGACGTGTGCGACGAAGCCGCGCTCGCCAAGGTGTTCGACGCGCACCCGATCACCGGCACGATTCATTTCGCGGCGCTCAAGGCCGTCGGCGAGTCGGTCGCGAAGCCGCTCGAGTACTACCAGAACAACCTCGGCGGCCTGCTCGCCGTGCTCAAGGTGATGCGCGAGCGCAACGTCAGGCAGTTCGTGTTCAGCTCGTCCGCGACCGTATACGGCGTGCCCGAGCGCTCGCCGATCGACGAATCGTTCCCGCTGTCCGCGACGAACCCGTACGGCCAGTCGAAGCTGATCGCCGAGCAGATCCTGCGCGACCTCGAGGTTTCCGAACCGTCGTGGCGGATCGCGACGCTGCGCTACTTCAACCCGGTCGGCGCGCACGCGAGCGGGCTGATTGGCGAGGACCCGGCCGGCATCCCGAACAACCTGATGCCGTATGTCGCGCAGGTCGCGGTCGGCAAGCTGGAAACGCTGCGCGTGTTCGGCTCCGACTACCCGACGCCGGACGGCACCGGCGTGCGCGACTACATCCACGTCGTCGATCTCGCGAAGGGGCACATCGCCGCGCTCGACGCGCTCGCGAAGCGCGACGCGAGCTTCGTCGTGAACCTCGGCACGGGCCAGGGCTACAGCGTGCTCGAGGTCGTGCGGGCATTTGAAAAAGCGTCGGGCCGCCCGGTGCCGTACGAGCTCGTCGCGCGCCGCCCGGGCGACATCGCCGAGTGCTATGCGAACCCGCAGGCCGCGGCCGACATCATCGGCTGGCGTGCCGCGCTCGGCATCGAAGAAATGTGTGCCGACCACTGGCGATGGCAGGAGGGGAACCCACGCGGTTTTGTATAATCCGCTGTCCATTTTTCGAGCGATCCCATGCTCAGCTTCGCGTCCGGCTTCATCGTCTCCCTGCTCGTCACGCTGTTCATCGTGCGCTACGCGCACCTTCACGAGAAATTCTCGATCGACAGCGACCTGGCCGGTGTGCAGAAATTCCACGTGCGGCCCGTGCCGCGGGTCGGGGGCATCGGGATCCTCGCGGGCGTCGTCGCGTCGGCGCTGCTGCTCACGCAACGCTACCCGACGATCGCCGGCAACATTCTCGGCATCGTGGCCTGCGGAATGCCGGCGTTCCTGTCCGGCCTCGTCGAGGACCTGACCAAGCGCGTGTCGCCGCGCGCACGGCTGCTCTGCACGATGGGCGCGGCCGCGCTCGCGTTCTGGCTGATGCACATCGCGGTCACGCGCATCAGCGTGCCGCCGCTCGACTTCCTGCTCGGCTATGTCGCCATTTCGGCGTTCGTCACCGTGCTCGCGGTCGCGGCGCTCGCGAATGCGGTCAACATCATCGACGGCTTCAACGGACTCGCGTCGATGGTCAGCTTCATGATGTTCGCGTCGCTCGCATACGTTGCGTTCCAGGTCGGCGACCCGGTCGTCATGTCCGCGTCGATCATCATGATGGGCGCGGTGCTCGGCTTCTTCCTGTGGAACTTCCCGGCCGGGCTGATCTTCCTCGGCGACGGCGGCGCGTATTTCATCGGCTTCATGCTCGCGGAGCTCGCGATCTTGCTCGTGATGCGCAACCGCGAGGTATCCGCGTGGTACCCGGTGCTGCTGTTCATGTACCCGATCTTCGAGACCTGCTTCTCGATCTACCGGAAGAAATTCATCCGCGGGATGTCGCCCGGCATTCCGGACGGCGTGCACCTGCACATGCTCGTGTACAAGCGGCTGATGCGCTGGGCCGTCGGCACGAAGCACGCGCACGACCTGACGCGCCGCAATTCGCTGACGTCGCCGTACCTGTGGCTGCTGTGCCTCGTCGCGGTGATACCCGCGACGCTGTTCTGGCGGCACACGGTGCACCTGTTCGTGTTCGTCGTGCTGTTCGCGCTGACGTACGTGTGGCTCTATCTGAGCATCGTGCGGTTCCGCGCGCCGCGATGGATGGTGGTGAGGAAGCATCGGCGCAGTCATTGAGCCGTTCGCGGCCGGCATGAAAAAAGCGCCCCGCAGGGCGCTTTTCTTTTGGGCCGGTCGGTAGCCGCACGGCCATCAGCCGTTCGACGCGACCCGTACGCTCTTCAGTGCCGGAATGACCGCCGTCTGATACTCGGGCACCCAGCGCCGCAGGTCGCGCCGTACTTCGTCGTCGGGCAGCACGCGATGCTGCATCAGCCACGGCAACAACTCGTCGAGGAAATTGTCCGGCACTTCCCTCGCCCGCGCGATGCGCAGCTTCGGATGCGGCGTACGGGTGGTCGCCTCATCGTCCGCGAGCAGCTCCTCGTAGAGCTTCTCGCCGGGCCGCAGCCCGGTGAACTCGATCCGGATCTGCTCTTCCGAGAAACCGTACAGGCGGATCAGGTCGCATGCGAGATCGACGATCTTCACCGGCTCGCCCATGTCGAGAATGAAGATCTCGCCGCCCTGCCCCATGCTCGACGCCTGCAACACGAGCTGCGACGCTTCCGGAATCGTCATGAAGAAACGCGTGATCTCCGGGTGCGTGACGGTAACCGGGCCGCCCTTCGCGATCTGCTCCTGGAACTTCGGGATCACGCTACCCGCGCTGCCGAGCACGTTGCCGAAGCGCACCGTCTCGAACTGCGTGCGCCCGCTCGTCTGCTGCAACGCCTGGCAGGCCATTTCGGCGAGGCGCTTGCTCGCACCCATCACGTTGGTCGGATTGACGGCCTTGTCGGTCGAGATCAGCACGAAGTGACGCACATCGTGGCGGATCGCCGCGCGGGCCACGCGATACGTGCCGAGCACGTTGTTGCGCAGCGCCTGCCACGCGTTGTGCTCCTCCATCAGCGGCACGTGCTTGTAGGCGGCCGCATGGAACACGATATGCGGCGCATGGCGCGACATCACCTGGTCGAGCAGCAGCGAATCCTTGGCATCGCCGATGATCGGCAGCACCGGCAGGTCAGGGAAGCGCTCGCTCAATTCCTCGATCAGCCGGTACATCGCATACTCGGACTGGTCGAACGCGACGAGTTGCGCCGGCGCGAAGCGCAGGATCTGCCGGCAGAGCTCCGAACCGATCGAGCCGCCCGCCCCCGTCACCATCACGACGCGGCCGCGCAGCAGCGCCTCGACGTGCGGCGTGTCGATCGTCACGGCGTCGCGGCCGAGCAAATCCTCGAGATCGATGTTCCGGATCTGCGACAGGAAGCCCTGCCCCGGCATCAGCGCGGTCAGCGACGGCAGCACCATCGCCTTCACGCCGGCCCGCACGCACAGCGACGCGACGCGACGCTGCGTCTCGACCGACGCCGACGGAATCGCGATGATCGCGTATTCGACCTTCATCGCGTCGGTCCAGTGCTTGAGATCGTTGAACGAGCCCAGTACCTTGTGGCCGTAGATCTCGCGGCCCTGTTTCGTGACGTCGTCGTCGAGCAGGCCGACCAGCCGCCATTCGCCGGAGCGGGACAATTCGCGTGCAAGACTCGCGCCGGCCGTGCCGGCGCCGAGCACCAGCACCGGCTTGCCCTTGCCGACGAGCCCGCCGTACAGGTAGTACTCCTTCGTCGCGCGATACAGCGCGCGCGCACCGCCCATCACCAGAAACAGCATCAGCGGCGACACGAGCAGCACCGAGCGCGGAATGATCGGCGCCGGCTGGAACATCACGGCCCCGATCATCACGATCACGCCGCCACTCGCCACCGCCCTCGAGATGCGCATCAGGTCGGGCAGGCTCGCGAACACCCACAGCCCGCGATACAGGCCAAACCCGTGAAACATCAGCGCGTAGACGGGCAGCACCCACGTCAGCGCCATCAGCGCGCCGTTCAGGAAATCATGCGGAACGCTGCCGTTGAATCGAACGAGATAAGCGAACAACCATGCGGCGACAACCGCCGTCAGATCGAACAGGAAAGCGCTCAGTGACAGCCACGATGCTTTGGATCGCAACATCGGCGGGAAACCTCAAGAGTTGTTTTCGGCGGCTGCCTGAAACCGGCGCCAACGCATGTCGATCAGCCATCCGAGCGAGGCCAGGACGCCATACCAGGCGAAGAACGACAGCCATTGCTGCAGTTCGGGGCGGCCCTTCGCCCACACGGCGAGAATGATGCCCGCGAGCATGATGAGGTACCAATAAAGCGCGGTTCGACCATGACCTACGCCCGATCGAACCATCCTCTGATAGTAATGCTCGCGGTGCGCCTGCCAGAACTTTTCTCCACGTAACAGACGTCTCAGCAGTGTTACGGACGCGTCGGCGATAAAGGGAGAGAACACCATCGCCGGAAACCAGATCGGCCAGATTTCACCGCGCCAGCCCCAGTAGCCCAGTGCGCCGGCCAGAAAGCCCAGCGGGATCGAGCCCGCATCACCGAGGAACAGCTTCGCAGGATGGAAGTTCAGCAGCAGGAACCCGCATGCCGCGCCGGCAATCGCGGCCCCGGCCGTCGACAATTCCGCTGACGGATGCGTCCCCGTCAGCGCAGCCACAGCATAAGCGCCAAAGCCGAACATCGCCATCCCGCCCGCGAGCCCATCCGCGCCGTCCATGAAGTTGTACAGGTTGGTCAGCCAAACCATTGTGAATCCAACGCCGACGAGCAGCCACCACGGGGCGTCCGCCGGATACACCGCGATCAGCGAGACGACTGCCGCCAGATGGGCGGTGAAGCGGACACGAGCGGGCAGCCCGCGCCGGTCGTCGATTTGAGACAAGGCGGCAAGGCCCGCGGCAGCAACCGCGATCAGCGTCATGTGCGGCGCGAGCCACAGCATCGCGACCACGCATACGGGTACGATGCCCCACCCACCGACACGTGGCGTCGGTAGCGTATGGAGCGAACGGTCGTTCGGGATATCGGTCGCGAGCCGCCATGCCAGGCCCGTGGCGAGCAGCACGCGCAGGATTGTCGTCGACACTGCGGCGGTGGCCACAGCCACCGTTGTCGTGGCGAACCACGTGGTAACCGTAAAGTGCATGTTGCTTATTTTCGGATATCGCGCGAACGATACCATGCAGCGGTCGCTTCAAGGCCTTGGCGCGTCGTATAGGGAGGATGCCACTCGAG
The DNA here is from genome assembly GCF_017104825.1 of Burkholderia sp. Ac-20345. Taxonomy (NCBI): domain Bacteria; kingdom Pseudomonadati; phylum Pseudomonadota; class Betaproteobacteria; order Burkholderiales; family Burkholderiaceae; genus Burkholderia; species Burkholderia sp. Ac-20345. Next base: position 7,012 of record NZ_JAAGPO010000162.1, read on the forward strand.
GACACGCTTGATCCGGCCGGTGTCCAGTTGAAGGCTGCCGGTCAGGCGATCGATCGCCGCGCTTCGCCCCGTCAGCTTGCCTGCGACGCGCAGAGCGGCCGGCGGGACCGCCAACAGGCGCGCCGGCTTGCCGAGCGCGTCGCCGACCAGGCGCAGCAGGCCAGGTATCGTCGGCGAGTCGGCATCGGCGACGTGAAAGCAATTGCCGGCCGCGCGCGGGTCGACCGCACATCGCAGCAGCGCATCGGCGAGATTTTCCACGTAGACAACGCTTCGGCGGGCCTGAACGGAACCGAGCGGCAGCGGCACCCCGCGCGCCACCGCGTCCATCATCCGCAGGAAATTGGCCCGGACGTCCGGACCGTACACGAGCGGCGGACGAACGACGACAACCTCGAGCCCGGTCGATGCGCCAAATTGCGCGAGCTGCCGCTCGGCACGCAGCTTCGAACGACCGTAGGCATCCTGCGGATCGGGGGGCGTGTCTTCCGACAACGCTGCCCCTCCGTCCCCCTCGCCGATTGCCTTGATGCTGCTCGCGAACACCATGCGACGCGTGCCGTGCCTGCGCGCCGCTTCGGCGATACGCAGCGTGCCGGCAACGTTGGTCGCGTCGAACGCAGCGTCGGGATCAGGCGATTCGTCGTGCAACACATGCACGCGCGCCGCGAGATGGATCACGCAATCGACTGCGAGATCGGTCGGCCATGCGGCATCGAGACCATCGAAATCCGGCGCGTCGTGAACCCATTCGCGCGCGCCGTCGACGCATCCTCCCGGGCGCCGCACCAGCGCGGTGACCGTGTATCCGGCGGCCAGCGCACGACGGCAGACCGAGCGGCCGACGAATCCATTGGCGCCGGTGACGAGGAGATGACTCACCACCACCTCCAGCCAAAGCGGTTGTAGAACTTAGAGGCCGATGCGCAGAACATCCTGATGTGCGCGAAGCCCTTACGGGAAGCGCCGCCGCCGTGATGGACGACCCGCACGGCCGGCACGTAGGCGACACGAGCGGTTTCGTGCGTGCGCAGGCTCAGGTCGTAGTCTTCGAAGTAAAGGAAGTAACGTGGGTCGAACCCACCCAGTTTCTTCAGAATGTCGGTGCGAAACAGCATGAAGCAACCGCTGATGATAGGCGGATCCCAGACGATGTCGCGGTCGTTGATGACGTCGCGCATTTCGTAACGGGCAAGACGCCCGGCAAACCATCGGCGGATCCGCGCGGGCAAGAAACCGCGAACGAACAGATCGAGCAACGCCGGATAGCGGCGGCACAGATACTGGGCGCCGCCCCGCTCGTCGCCGATCCGCGGCGCCAGCAATCCCGCTTCCGGATGCGCGTTGAGGAAATCGCTCGCGGCGACCAACGCATCGGGTTCAAGGTCGATATCCGGGTTCAATATCAAATGGACGCGACTCGCCGTCCGTTCAATCGCAAGATTATGTCCGCGGCCATAACCAATGTTGCCGTGGCCCGTCAGCACGTGCCACGAGATCCCGTCGGACCCGAGCAAATCCGCAATCGCGCCAGGGTCCCCCAATTCGCCGTTGTCGACCAGAAACAGTTCGACCGTCACGCCGGGGCGAGCAACTCGTAAACGTTCGCAGGCCGCATCCAGGCTGCTCAGCGTCTTCGTCAGCATCGCGCGATCGGGGCGATAGACGACGATGGACACCGACAGGCTGCCGAGTGGTTCTGGTGATTCTGCGGTGACGTTCATTCGGGATCCAACAGCGCGTTTCCTTGGTGGTGCGCATTCTTGGTGGATTTACCGAAATGCGCAACAACAAATTTGCTCATCTTTGCGGAACCGGATAGGAAAATCTTCCTTTTGCACACAAGAATGCGTGCCCGTTCCACTCCAGGCAATTGCGTTCCGGCAAGCGTCGCGCGCCCATACCACTCGCGGGATTGAACACCAGGCAAAGCGACAATCGGTGTGCCGGGTAGCCAGCGCTTGCCAACCCGCCGCAGGTCGAATTGCAGGGTGAATTCACCCTGCCCCCTCCGACCGCTCTCGTGGATGCAGCCTCTCCGTTTCGATGACACGAAATGGCGGCCGGGCGAGCGGTTGCGCGGTATCTACCGGTATGTCGTCCGCCCCGGCGTCAGCGCTTGCCGACGAGCAGGTCCTGCGCGTCGCGGTAAAGCAGCAAATCCAGCGAATTGCATTCGACGAGCTCCCGATAAAGCAGTGGCCCCAGCTCACGCTCGGTATCCTGGAGGCGCTCCTCAAGCGTGGATGTGTGATCGGCGGACACGTTCAGCATCCGGTAATTCACGTCGATTTCGCCGAAGTACGGCCGCAGATAGTCCTGAAGACGTTGCAGCGAAGCATCGAATGCCTCGACGAGGCCAAAGAATGGCAGCGACTTCACGCGCGCAAGCGCGCCCAGATAGTCGTTGGGGGTGGCGCGCGACTCGACGATTTCCCTGAGCCCGGCACCCAGTATCAGGACCTGGAAATTCCGGCATACCGCATTGGCTTCGCGACTGACCACCCATTCCGCGAATGCCGACAGACTGGAATTGCGAGCCGACTTGGAGGTCGCCGTCGGCAACGCCATTTCCTGCTGCCTTTCGAAACGGTAGACCGAGCCAAAACGATCGATCGGGTGACGCAGAAACACGATCGGCAAAAAGGTGATGTCCGGGTGCTCGGGTAACGGCAAGCGTGCCTGATGACTTGAGATGACGCGCAACTGGGGGTTGGCGAGTGCGTAATCGAGCAGTTCCGCCGGGCTTACCTCGGACCACGGAAATTCACCCTCGATGGTTCCGCGCTCGTGTTCGGGAAAATTATGGGCGAGAACGTCATCGATCGTCGTCCCGGCATTCTTGTACAGATGGTAATGCACGATTACGAAGCGCACTTTCTTCCACTCCTTCCACTGGACGCCCAGGCAGCAATGCTGCCCCTCCACCGGCCACGAGTGAAGGGGCGACACGGCAATCACGCCTTCTTGTCAGCGGTATTCTTCAACCGATACTGGTGAGGCGTCCACTTGCCCCACTTCGCTTCATAGATTGCGCGATTCTTCTCGAACAGCGCGCGCTTCCTTTCTGCCCCAAGTTTGTCAAAGGAAGCCGAGAGGTGATGATGGACGAACGCGTCTTCGGCGCACGCAACGATCAACCCGGCCGCCTGAACCCGCCGGCAATAATCGTCATCCTCGAAGAAACCGAGCCCGTAGTCCTCACTGATCGGCCCGCAGCGCTCATACGTGCTACGCGGCAGCATCGCACAGAAAAATGCGGCGGTCCTGATCTCGAACCACGTCCCGAGATTGCGCTCGGTGATCTGTTCGGCCTCGACGTGCAAGTCATCCAGCGTCGTGTACTGCGTCTCGACGCGAGCCTCGTTGCCGATGTTATTGGTCAAGGGACCCACGAGGCCCATCTCAGGCACGTCACGCAAATGGTTGACCATGCGCCATGCCCAGCCACGGGTCACAACGGTGTCGTTGTTCAGGATGACCAGATAGTCACCGCTCGCTGCCTCGAGCCCCTGGTTATTGCCCCCGGCGAAGCCGCGATTGTCACTGTTCAGGATCAGCTTGACGTTCGAGCGGGATGCGGCCCACGACGACAGGAACTCGGGCGAACCATCGCTTGACGCATTGTCGACGATCACAATTTCGAGATCGACGTCGTCGCTGTGTTTCTCGAGGCTGTCGAGACAATCCTTCGTCAATCCGAGATTGTTGTAGGTCAGCACGATCGCGCTGACTCGCGGGCGCGGCAGCGCCTGGATGGCTTCCCGGAAATCGTGCACGCGGTGGGCCCAGGTCTGGCTGGCGGCAAAGCTCTTGCGACGGGCGATCGTGTCGGCGCTGTCGGGCAGCGCCGCCAGCGTCCGACGCACGTTCTCGATAAAGCCGTCGTGCGTGTCAGCCACGTCGACCAGATCCTGAAACTGGGCCATTTCGGGCAGGTCGACCGAAACCACCGGACGGCCTGACGCCAGATACTCGTAGACCTTGACCGGGTTGGTCGCGAGCGTCAGCGGGATGACCTTGAACGGCATGATGCAGACATCGAACGCATACAGGTAATACGGCAATCGTGCGTACGGAACCTCGCCCGTCATCTCGACATTCGAGAACTCCCGCAGTCGAGCGCCGACATTTGCGGTATCGGAGCCGACAAGAAGCACCAGCGCGTCCGGGAACGCCTGAGCGACGCGCGCGACCAGATCGGCATCGAACCATTCGGCGATCGCGCCGTAATAGCCAATGATCTTGCGACCGCGTGGATCCGTGTAGCGCTCTTCGGGAGCGTCGCAGAAATGCGAGTACTGACCGGCATTTCGAACCACCGCGACGTTGCGATTGTATTTGTGGGCGTGTTCCTCGAGCCATCCCGACGTGGCGACCAGCAAGTCGGCACGCTTCATGGTGTGCTCTTCAAGGTCGAGCAATTCCTGCGGAACATTGCCGAACCCTTCGTGATGATCCATGCAGTCGTATGCCAGGCACTGAGACTGCTGGTGCTTGGCAAGCTCGAACCAGTACGCATGCTGCACGAGCGTCACGCAGCGATCCGTACCGCTCCAGTCACGGAAGTCCGTCATCCCGTCCAGCATCTGGGCGATGGCCTGGTCTGTCGGCGCAGCGAAATAAATGGCCGGTGCGCCCTCTACCTTGAGCTTGACCTGATAGAGCGGCAGGCTTTCATCCAGTCGCTCGACGGTGAAGCCAAGCTCTTTCGAATCTTCGAAATGGTTCGTGAAGTAATAGACGCGATGCCCCGCTCGCGCGAATTCGCGTGCGAGATGTTGGGGCCGTTGAATCCGGAAATGCCAATCGATGATGCCGAACACGAAAACGTCCGGCAACAGCCGCTTTTCCCGCGGCCCACGCAGCACCAGCGGCTTGCTTGCGGAAACCACCGGTGCAGACGCCAACGCCGCCCGCTTCATATGCCTGGGGATATAGGCGAGCGAGCGAGCAGCCACGTTGGACAAGCCGCCGTGCGAGTACGCGTATTTGACATCCTGCTGGCGACGCCGCAGCCAGCCGGGAACACGGCGAACTGCTCGCAGCGGCGCCGTCAGGCGCCAGCTCCGCGATCCGACCATCGTACTGACTTCATCCATGAGCGTCCGTTCGCGGTACTCAAGGAAATGGACGCGCTCCGCATTCCGGCGCGACTCGGCTTCCACGTCTGCGACGCGGGACTTCTGGCCTTCCAGATCGGATCGCGCCTGTGCCAGTTCCTGCTTCAGGAAAGCCACGCTTTCCGACGCCGCGTCCGCAGCCGCCATCAGCTCCCGCGACTTCGCGGCTTCGTTCGACGCCCCGGCATCGCCACGGGCGAAATCTCCAGGTACGGCAGATTGCGCCGCAGGTTGCGAGTCGCGCGAATCAAGAGAATCGAGGCGCTCGGAATTTTGCTGCACCGTGCCTTCGATGTCGGCGAGATGCGCCTTTTGACTTTCCAGATCGGATCGCGTCTGCGCCAACTCCTGCTTCAGGGCAGTCGCCTCTTCGGCTGCCGCCGCTTCCGCGATCGCCTGCTGATCCTGAATTTTGACGACGTTGCTTGAAGCGTCGGCCTCTGCGTGTGCGACATCCACCAGCATGATGGATTGCGCGGCAAGTTGCGGGGGGCGCGCGTAAATCAGGAGTACCTGATATCCGCGCCAATAGGTCGGCTCCATCGTCGCGGTGTTGACAACGGCATGATGCGCAAGAACCCAGTCGCCAGTGGGGGCGAGCGGGATATTGACGGTATCGAACGTCACATCATGCTCGGGATGCCGCTCGAACTCACGATACGGGAGCAGCAACACGATGAACCTGGATGCATAGTTCGCAATCTTGTCGAACACGCTCCACGGATCCTCGAAATGTTCGAGCGTGTTCGACGAAAACACCACGTCGAACTTCGGCCGGTCCGGCAGTTCAAGGAAGTTCTCGTGCGAGTACTTGACGTTCGCGTATTGCTGCCGGGCCCGGTCGATTGCCGGCCCCGAGAAATCGACGCCCGTCACGTCCCACGACAACATCTGCGCGAGGGCCGCAGTGCCGTCACCCTGAGCGCAGCCCCAGTCGCAGACGCTCAACTTGTTGCGGCGCACCTCGTGCACGAGCCATTGCGGCATCGCTTCGATCGCCACTCGTGCGAAGAAGCGGCTTTGCTCCCGCCCGCCTGCGCCTTCCCAATCGGTCTCGAATCGATGATCCCAATAGGGATTGCTGTTGATCTTCTCTTGATCGTTCATGCAATAGTTCTCGTTGCTGATCGCTCACTGCCGTTCACGGATTCGACACTTTGCTCGACATCCGGCAGGAACACGCCATACAGTTTGTCCTCGGCGAGCGATTTGAAATAATGTGCGCCTTCGATGTACTCGTAGTACTGCGGCATGGCACCAGCCCGATCCTCCAGCGCGACGGTAAGCAGATAGTCACCGCCGTTGAGTCGGTTCTTCATCTTGAATCGAACGACTGCCGTCTCGCCGGCCTGCCGGAAGTCGATTTTCGCGTGGTCCCAGGTCGTCGATACGATCAGGTCCGTTCCACGCAGATCCTTCAGCGAACAAGCGACGCTCAGCGTTGTCCGGTCGGCATTCGCCGGGGGACAAACCTTGATCCTCACTTCGATTTCCTCGAACGCCGCAATCGTCGAGATTCGCTCGCCCGCAGCGTTGTAGATGCCCGCCTCCAGAATCGAGCCAACGTGACTGCCCCAGTGGTTGATCGGGCGATGCGTCGCCATGAGTTCGACGGCATCGTCGACACCGTGCGACGCAGCATCCGCCTGCTCGCCATCGTCGGCCGCGTCGGTCTGCGCCGCGGCGGACTGCTTGTCCTCAGCGCTCGGCTCGTCCGCAAACAAGTACTGGCTGTACTGTGCCGTGACGGAAAAGGCGTCGCCCATCATGCGCACCCGCCCCTTGTCGAGCCACAGCGCGCGCTCGCAAAGCGAGCGTACGGCGCCGACGTCATGGGACACGAACAGGATCGTCACGCCCTTTGCCTGCATCTGCTTGATGCGGTTCAGGCACTTCGCCTGAAAGCGCGAATCGCCCACCGCAAGCGCTTCGTCGACGATCAGGATCTGCGGATCGACGTGAATCGCCACGGCGAAGGCCAGGCGCACGTACATGCCGCTCGAGTAAGTCTTGACCGGCTGATCGATGAAATTTCCGATCTCGGCGAATGCCTCGATCTGCTCGAAACGCGAGTCAATCTCCTCGCGCGAGAGTCCCATCACCGCGCCGTTCATGTAGACGTTCTCGCGCCCCGTGAAGTCGACGTTGAAGCCGGCGCCCAATTCGAGCAGCGCCGCAACCCGCCCATTCACCTCCACGCGACCCGTCGTCCCGCGCAACGTGCCGCACAGAATCTGCAGAAGCGTCGACTTGCCGGAGCCGTTGCGGCCGACGATCGCACAGGTCTCCCCGCGCCGGATCGTCAGATCGACACCGGACAGCGCCCAGAATTCACTGAACCCCTGTGTCCGCTTGGGTGCGATCACATGCTTCAAGCGCTCCAAAGGCGTGTGATAAACGGCGAAGCGCTTGGACAAACCTTCGATGCGGATCGCCACATCGTCGGCCGATGCGCTCACTGCGCCTTCGATGTTCGATTTAGAGGACATCCGCAAACCCATCCCGTGCTCGTTGGAACCACGCCAGCGACAGCCAGGCGAAAATCACGCTGGCCACCGTATAGACCGCCAGCATGCCGAAATCCGGCAGCACTCCGTCGATCATGACGCTGCGCGCCTGTTGAATGACGAAGGTCAGTGGATTGACGCGCAGCAATGCCTGAAACGGTTTCGGCAACGACTCGATTGCATAGAACACCGGCGACAAAAACATCACGACCGAAGTCAGTACGCCAACGACCTGGCCGATATCGCGGATGTACACCCCAAGGGAACTCAGGATCCAGCTCACCCCCATCACCATGAAGACCAGCGGCACCAGAATCAACGGCACGAACACGAGCGTCCAGTGGATCACGCCGTAGACGAACGCCGAAAAGATGATCCACACGAGAAAGCTGATGCTCATGTGAAACAGCGCGGTGCCGACGATCATCCAGGGCAGCAATTCCAGCGGAAACGCCACTTTCTTGACGTAATTCACGTGACTGGCGATCAGCATCGGAGCGCGGTTGAAGCACTCGGCGAAGAAGTTGAAGATGATCAGGCCTGAAAACAGCACCACGGAAAACTCGAGGCTGTTGGAGGTGCCGGCCCAGCGCGAGCGCAGGAACACGCCAAACACCACCGTATAGACCGACAGCATCAGCAATGGATTGAGGAACGCCCAGATCGTGCCGAACATCGAGCCACGATAGCGCCCCGCAATATCGCGCCGCACAAGCTGCCGCAACAACTGGCGGTGAGTGAAAACATCGAGCAGCACCCTGCTCAGCGCCGCCCGGTGCTTGAATTCCGCGCCGTCCCTGATAAGGCTGGTTTGGCTCATTAAATTTCCGTAACTAAAAAATGTTTCTAAGACCGAGGCGGCATGGAGGCAACGGCATGTGCGTGCCCGGGACGACCCGCGGACGAGTCGTCAGTCACGCGTGAACGCGCCACGATGGGTTCGAAGCGCTTTGTCCACGCGACCGCCGCCCGAAACGACGCGATCGCCTCGCTATCGGGCGCAGCGCTTGCTTGCACGTCCGCCCACAGATTGCACCAATCGGTTTCTCGCGTGACATGCGCCACGCCATCGCTCTCGCCTCGCAGCCGCATTTCGCCAAATGCGGTCGACCAGACCGGTACGCCCATGCTCCGATACTCGTAGAACTTGATCGGATCGACCCCCTCGGTCAGGTCGTTGACCTTGAAAGGAATCAGGCCCACTGCAAATTCGCGAACCAGACCGGCAATCTCGACCTGCGGCCGCTCACCGAGAAATTCGATGTTGGACGGCAAGTCTGCCGGGCGTTCGACGAACTCGGGCCCGACCAATCTGACGGTGACGTCGGGCAACGCAATCGCAAGCGAGCGCACCAGCGGCCAGTCGAACCATTCGGCAATCGAGCCGACATAGCCAATGTATCGGCGCATCTCGACGGGTGATGGCGCGGGAAGATGGTCGGTCGAGTAGCCGTTGAGCACGACACGCGCGTCGCCGCGGATCTCGCCGATATCCGCGGCGAGCTGCGAGGAAGAGCAATAGACGTCCGTCGCCCGGCGGCAGACGGCACGCAGCCGCGCCATCATCGACAGTCTGGACAAGCCACGATAGAACGCGGGAAAGTTGTCCAGAACGTCGACGAACGAAGCATCATGCCGCACATGGTCCAGCGCCCATTCAGCCAGCTTGCTGGGCCGACCGATGGCCAACACGCAGTACCGGGCATCTCGTGCGTACTCCGACAGCTGGGCACGGATCGGCCGCCACGCGACCAGCCCGTTGATCAAACCGCTCAGCGGCAGGGGTTCGATGGGTAGCGCCGCCGGCCGCAAGACCTGGACCCGTGCATGCCGCGGGCCCGTTGCCGCTCCTGCGTTGCCGCGACTCGCGAACCGCCTCAAATCGCCGAGGGACGGGAAACGCGTGGGATACGGATCGATCCAGAGGACAGAGTCGAACCCGCTGTCCGCGAACGCCTCCACCATGAAGTGGGGGCGCTGCGCGTAGCTGGCATAGGGCACCGACGAAAAATAGATCAGACGGCAACCGCGCGACTGGTCGCCGCTGCCATCCATCCCTGTGTCTTCAATCATGCTCACTGATCGTTCGATACAAACCCCGAAAACGCTTCCACCGTCGATTCGACGCCACACAATGTGTTTTCGAGCAACGCGACAATCCGGCGCGCCGCCAGGCCGTCACCATACGGTGACGCACCGCGCGCCATTTCGGCGTATGCAGCCGGATCCGTCAGCAGGCGCTGCGCCTTGGTGACGATGGAGGACTTCTCGGTGCCGACGAGCGCGGCCACACCGAACGAGACAGCCTCGGGACGCTCCGTCTCTTCCCGCAGCACCAGAACGGGTTTGCCGAGCGCAGGAGCCTCCTCCTGAACGCCGCCCGAGTCACTCAGGACGATATGAGCGGCTTCCATCGCGGCAACGAACGACAGGTAATCCAGCGGCGCGCAAAGCTCGACTCTCGGGTGTCCGCCAAGCATCTCGCGCACGACGCCCGAAACGTTCGGATTGGGATGCACGGGGAACAACACGTCGAGCGTCGCGTCATGCTCCAGCAGTTCCAGAATCGCGCCGCAAATACGTTTGAGCGGCTCGCCGAAATTCTCGCGCCGATGAGTCGTGACCAACATCATCCTGCGTCCCGCCGCCACTTGCCTCGGCACCTTCGCCGCATTTTCGCGGGCTTCGAACAACGCATCGATCACGGTATTGCCGGTCATGTACACCGTGTCGGCCGGCACGTGTTCGTTCAACAGGTTCTGCGCCGCCGACTGCGTCGGCGCGAAATGCCAGCGTGCAAGACGCCCCGTGACCACGCGGTTCATTTCCTCGGGGAACGGATTGCGCATGTCGTTGGTGCGCAGGCCTGCCTCGACGTGCCCCACCGGAACGTTGTGATAGAAAGACACCAGTGACGCCGCCAGTACGCTGGTCGTATCGCCCTGAACCAGCATTGCGCGCGGCGCGATTTCCCGGACCACCTCGTCGAGCGACGTGATCAGACGGGACGTGAGGCTGGCGAGCGACTGGTTCGGGCGCATCAGGTCCAGATCGTAATCCGACTTGATATCGAAGATCTCAAGAACCTGGTCGAGCATTTCCCGATGCTGAGCCGTCGCAATGACAACGGGTTCAAGATGCGAAGACTGGCGAAGAGCATGCACCAGCGGCGCCATCTTGATCGCTTCGGGCCGCGTACCGACCACGACTGCAACTCTGTTTGCGTTCATCGAAAAATAAGATAAGTAATTGGGGTCACGGTGGCTCTTCGGCCAGCGGCGAGCGATATTCTATCGCACCCACCTAACGTAAGTCCCTGTATAAAAAGATAATCCTCTGGCAAGGCGGCCCGCTCTCCGCGCTCGAACTCAACGGAGTGCGGCGCCGCCGTCGCTATTCGGCAAGACAAAGGCGCAACGCCTCATCCCAAGCCGGAAGGTGCAGTCCGAATACTTCGTTCACCTTGCGCGTCGACAAGCGCGAGTTGCCGGGGCGTGCCGCGGGAACCGGATATTCGCTCGCGGGAATCGGCACGACTGCGGGCCCAGCCCCGCTCCTCGCGATGCCGAATATCGCCTGAGCGAAACCGCACCACGATGTTTCTCCGGTAGAGGCGAGGTGGTAGGTGCCTGAGCGGCTGCGCCACCAATCCTCGTCGCGAGCGGCCAGCCCCTGCGCAACGATATGCGCCGTGCCGGCGGCGATGGTATTGGACCAGGTCGGCGCACCAATCTGGTCGGCAACAATGCGCAACTCCGGCCGCTCCTCGGCCAGCTTCAGCATGGTCAGCAGGAAATTCTTCCCGCGACGGCCGTAAACCCAGCTTGTCCGAAGAATGAGGTGCGCACAACCCGTCGCCGCGATCGCCTGCTCCCCTTCAAGCTTGGTCAGCCCGTATACGTTCTGCGGATTGGTCGAATCCGTCTCGGCATACGCGCCGCTTTTCGTACCATCGAACACGTAGTCGGTCGAATAGTGAATCAGCGTGGCGCCGCTGCGCGCCGCCTCTTCCGCGAACACACGCGGCACGTCGGCATTCAAGCGACGCGCGGCGTCGATGTCCGTCTCAGCCTTGTCCACCGCGGTATAAGCGGCCGGATTCACGATGATGGCCGGCTTCAGTTCGCGCACGACGCTGCGCACGCGCTCGAGATCGGCAAGGTCGAGCATCGAGCGGTCACAGGCCACCACGCGCCCCAGCCCCTGCAGCGAACGAAGCAGTTCGTAGCCGACCTGGCCGTTCACACCCGTTACGAGAATCAGCGGGGCAGCGCTCACATCCACCTCACGCATAGACATCGGCTTCGCTCAACCGCTTCCCCGCCGCATCTTTCGCAGCCAGGATCGGCTCGAAATCGATCGGCCATTCGATACCGATCTCGGGATCATTCCAGACGATGCTGCGCTCGTGCTCCGGAAACCAGTAGTCGGTCGTCTTGTAAAGGAACTGCGCGGCATCCGACAGCACGACAAAGCCGTGCGCAAAGCCCGGCGGCACCCACAGCTGCCGATGATTGTCGTTCGACAGCACTACGCCGACCCACTTGCCGAAATTCGGCGAATGCTTGCGGATGTCGACCGCAACGTCGAACACTTCCCCTTCGACCACGCGGACGAGTTTGCCCTGCGCATGCTCAACCTGGTAGTGCAGCCCGCGCAGCACGCCCTTTGACGACCGCGAGTGATTGTCCTGTACGAACTCGACACCGGGCTCGACGTGCTCGGCGAACTCCTTGCCGTTGAAGCTCTCGTAGAAAAACCCCCGCGAATCGCCGAATACCTTCGGCTCGATGATCTTGACTTCGGGCAGTGCCGTCGCCGTTACTTGGATGGCCATGCGACTTGATCCGTAAGAATGTTCTTGAGGTACTTTCCGTACGCGTTCTTCGCAAGTGGCTGCGCGAGCTTCAACACCTGCTCCGCGTCGATCCAGTTGCGGCGATAGGCGATTTCCTCCGGACATGCGACCACGAGACCTTGCCGCTTCTGCAGCGTTGCGATGAAGCTGGCCGCCTCGATCAGTGAATCGTGCGTACCGGTATCGAGCCAGGCATAACCGCGCCCCATGATCTCGACATCGAGCGTGCCGCTGGCGAGATAGCGCGAGTTGACGTCGGTGATTTCCAGCTCGCCGCGGGGCGACGGCTTGATGTCGGCCGCGATGTCGCACACGCGGTTGTCGTAGAAGTACAGGCCGGTCACCGCATAGTTCGAACGGGGCTTCGCCGGCTTCTCCTCGATCGACAGCGCACGGAACGACTTGTCGAACTCGACGACGCCATAACGCTCCGGGTCGTGCACGTGATACGCAAACACGGTCGCGCCGGTTTCCTGCGCATGTGCGCGCTCGAGCTGCTTCGCCAGATCGTGGCCGTAGAAGATGTTGTCGCCAAGGATCAGCGCCGACGGATCGTTGCCGACGAACGCCTTGCCGATGATGAACGCCTGCGCAAGACCGTCGGGCGACGGCTGCACCGCGTACTGGATGTTCATCCCCCACTGGCTGCCGTCGCCGAGCATCGATTCGAAGCGCGGCGTGTCCTGTGGCGTAGAGATGATCAACACGTCGCGAATACCCGCGATCATCAGTGTCGACAGCGGATAGTAGATCATCGGCTTGTCGTACACCGGCAGGAGTTGCTTCGACACGACGTGCGTGATCGGATACAGCCGCGTGCCGGACCCGCCGGCGAGAATGATGCCTTTACGTGCCATCCCTTCTCTCCTCAAGCGCGTTTCGCGTAATTCGTCTCGACCCACTTGCGGTATTCGCCCGATGCGACTTCGTCAGCCCAGACCTGATTGTCGAGATACCAGTCGACCGTCTTCGCCAGACCGGTCTCGAACGTTTCCGCAGGCTTCCAGCCGAGCTCGCGCTCGAGCTTGCGCGCATCGATCGCATAGCGGCGATCGTGGCCGGGCCGATCCGTCACATAGGTGATCTGATCGCGGTACGAACCCGCCGCCTTGGGGCGAGCCTTGTCGAGCAGGTCGCACAGCGTGTGCACGACTTCGAGGTTCTTCTTCTCGTTCCAGCCGCCGACGTTGTAGGTCTCGCCAGGCACGCCACGCGCGAGCACTTCGCGAATCGCGCTGCAATGGTCCCCAACGTACAGCCAGTCGCGCACGTTCTGGCCATCGCCATACACCGGTAGCGGCTTGCCGGCGAGTGCGTTCGCGATCATCAGCGGAATCAGCTTCTCGGGGAACTGGTACGGACCGTAGTTGTTCGAACAGTTCGTCGTCAGCGTCGGCAGTCCATACGTATGATGGTATGCGCGCACCAGGTGGTCCGAGCCCGCCTTCGTTGCGGAATACGGACTGTTCGGCGCGTACGGCGTCGTTTCGGAGAATTGCGGATCGGTTGCGGACAGCGAGCCGAACACTTCGTCGGTCGACACGTGCAGGAAGCGGAACGCCGCCTTGTCGGCATCGTTCAAGCCATTCCAGTACGTACGCGTTGCCTCGAGCAGCGTGAACGTGCCGACGACGTTGGTCTGCACGAAATCTGCCGGCCCGTGGATCGAGCGGTCGACGTGGCTTTCGGCGGCAAAGTGCAGGACGGCGCGCGGCTTGTGCTCGGCGAACAACGCATCGAGCGCGGCGCGATCGCAGATGTCGACGCGCGCAAACACATGATTCGGATTCCCTTCCAGCGACTGCAACGTGCGAAGGTTACCGGCGTAGGTCAGCTTGTCGACGTTGAGCACCGTTTCATCGGATTGATGCAGCCAGTCGAGTACAAAATTGGCACCAATAAAACCCGCGCCGCCCGTAACCAGGATCATGAGGCTCCCTCTAGAAATTCACGACAAGCATCACTCCGGATCTTGCCGCGTCGGATATTGCAAGTGGCGACATCATCCGAGCCGCCTCAAGCCCGGCATTTTAACCGGTCGTCATGCCTGCCAAAGTCATCTGATGTTAATTTTCACGGCGCAAGCGACAATTATAGGAAGCCATTCGACGCAAAAGCGATGCCGCTAACAACTTGAAACAGCGGTGCGGCCCCGGATCGACCACGAAAACACTTGCCTGATCAACCGCCTCCAACAGGATGGCAATTTCGCAAACGGCACATTTTGTCGAAATTTTTCCTACCGAACCGCCCAGATTTGCATTCACCCGACCTCATGACCTCCCCTCCCATCGCGATCGGTGACATCCAAGGCTGTCATTCGGCTTTCCTCTCGTTGACGGAGCGGCTCGCCGCGCCGCCCGATACCCCGCTCTGGATTGCCGGCGATGTCGTCAATCGCGGCCCGGCTTCCCTCGCGACACTCCGAGCACTCGTCGATCTCGGCCCGCGCGCGACCGTGGTGCTCGGCAACCACGACCTGCATCTGCTCGCGGTGTCGGCCGGCATTCGCACCGAGCGCCCAGGCGACACGATCGGCGAAATTGTTGACGCGCCTGATGCCGACGCGCTGCTCGACTGGGTCCGCCATCGTCCGTTCGTGCATGCGGAGAACGGGATGTTGCTCGTGCATGCGGGCGTGCTGCCGCAGTGGGATGCCACGCTCGTGCTGGAACTCGCCGACGAACTGCAACGGGCGCTGCGCGCACCCGACTGGCGCGAAACGCTGCAGCACCTGTACGGCAACGAGCCGAATCAATGGAGCCCGGATCTGAAGAAACGCGACCGGATGCGCGTCGCGTTCAACGCATTCACGCGCGTGCGCTTCTGCACGCCAGACGGTGCGATGGAATTCAAGGCGAACGGCGGCCCCGACAGCGCGCCGCCCGGCTACCTGCCGTGGTTCGACGTACCGGGACGCCGCACGGAGGACGTGACGGTCGTGTTCGGACACTGGGCCGCGCTCGGCCTGATGGTGCGCGAGAACGTCGTCGCGCTCGATTCGGGGTGTGTGTGGGGTAACCAGCTGTCGGCCGTGCGGCTGACGGCCGATCCGGCGCAGCGCACAGTCACGCAGGTGCCGTGCGAAGCGTGCCGCGCGCCGGGCGGAGAGTGATCAAAGGCTGATTCGCGGAGCCGGGAAGCGCGTCAACCCTCGCGCCCCGGCACGGGCGCGTCGGCCGCCTCATGGCCTGCCGCGCCGGCGCCGAGCTCGGTCGCCGGATAGGCATGTCTGGCCAGTTCCTCGAGCGACTCGGCCGTCGGCTTGCCGACGTTTGCCTGCAGCTTCACGAGCGCAGCCGCGATCGCATCGCGCGCCGCCGCGGACGTCGCCCGCCGGTCGCCACCCGGCGCGATCGGTTCGCACACGTAAAGGTGCGCGACGAGCGGACCGCCGCGCAACACCATGTCGAGCGACTTGCCGAGCGCCAGCTCGCCCGTGTAGGCCGGCGCGACCGACTGCCGCCGCTGCGCATCCTCGTACATCAGGCAGATCGGCTGCACCGCGCAGCCGGCCGATACCGCGGCCTGGAACAGGTTCGCATGGAACGGCAGCAGTTCCTGCCCGTCGGTCGTCGTCCCTTCCGGAAACACGCACATCAGCCCACCGTTGCGCAGGCGCTCGGCCATCTCGTGCATGACCCGCATCGCCTCGGTGCGCTTCTCGCGCTGCAGGAACACGGTGTCGAGCTTTTCGGCAAGCCAGCCGACGACCGGCCATTGCCGCACCTCGGCCTTCGACACGAACGGCGTCGGCCGCCACGCGTTGACCGTGTAGATGTCGAGCCAGGACACGTGATTGCCGACCACGAGCGCGCTCGCGTCGAGCCGCGCGCCGTCGTTATGGACGACGAGGCGCATCCCGCAGATCCGCAGCAGCTTGAGCGACCAGCGGCGCGTCATCTCGGCGCGCCGCGCGGGCGTGACGTGCGAAAAACGCAGCGCGACGATCGCCATGCCGCGCAACAGGTGAAAAACGAGACGCAGTTTCCGAATGGCGGTCATGGCGAGGGTCCGGCGTGGTTCAGTGGCGCTCGAACGCGATCTGCCCGGCGACGAGCGTCGTGCGCACGCTGGCGGGCAGTTCGTAGCCGAGGAACGGCGAGTTGTGGCCCTGGCTCTTCAGCGCGCGCGGCTCGACGCGCCAGTGCGCGCGCGGGTCGAACACGCACAGGTCGGCTGCGCTGCCCTCGGCCAGGCGGCCGGCCGGCAGTTGCAGCACGTCGGCCGGTGCGGACGTGATGCGGCGCAGCGCTTGCGCGAGCGGGGTGCGCGTCTCGTCCGCCCACTTCAGCGTCAGCGACAGCAGCAGTTCGAGCCCCGTCGCGCCCGGCGTCGCTTCGTCGAACGGCAGCAGCTTCTCGTCGTCGTCGACCGGCGTATGGTCGGAGCAGATCGCGTCGATCGTGCCGTCGGCAAGCGCCACGCGAATCGCTTCGCGATCGCGCTCGCTGCGCAGCGGCGGATCGAGCCGGAACTGCGAATCGAAGTAGCCGATGTCGACGTCGATCAGATGCAGATGGTTCACGCCGACGTCGCAGGTCACGGGCAGCCCTTCGGCCTTCGCCGCGCGCACGAGCGCGAGGCCGGCCGCCGACGACAGCCGCGCGAGGTGCACGCGTGCGCCCGTCACGCGCATCAGTTCGAAGATCGTGTGCAGCGCGATCGTCTCGGCCGCGACCGGCACGCCGGACAGCCCGAGCCGCGACGCCAGCGCGCCGCTCGCGGCGACGCCGCCGCGGCCGATGAATGCGTCTTGCGGGCGCAGCCACGTGGTGTAGCCGTAGGTGCTCGCGTACTGCAGCGCACGCAGCAACACCTGCGTGTCGCGCACCGGCACATTGGCCTGCGTGAAGCCGACGCAGCCGGACTCGGTCAGCGCGACCATCTCGGTGATCACTTCACCCTTGAGGCCGACCGTCAGCGCGCCGAGCGGATGCACGTTTGCCTGGTGCAGGTTGTGCGCGCGGAACTTGAGCATCTCGACGAGGCCCGGCTCGTCGAGCACGGGGTCGGTATCCGGCGGGCACACGAGG
Organism: Burkholderia sp. Ac-20345; assembly: GCF_017104825.1. Lineage (NCBI taxonomy): Bacteria > Pseudomonadati > Pseudomonadota > Betaproteobacteria > Burkholderiales > Burkholderiaceae > Burkholderia > Burkholderia sp. Ac-20345. Next base: position 24,536 of record NZ_JAAGPO010000162.1, read on the forward strand.
GTCGTGACGCCGCCCGCGACGGCCGCGGCCATCTCGGACGCGAGCGTCGCCTTGTGCTCGTAGCCGGGCTCGCGCAGCCGCGCGCACAGGTCGACGAGGCCGGGCGCGACGATCAGGCCCGATGCGTCGATCGTCCTGTCCGCGGTGAAACCGGCCGGCGCCGTGCCGAGCGCGGCGATCTTGCCGTCCGCGACGAAAACGTCGGCCTGCCGCTCGGTGCCGGCGACCGGGTCGACCAGCGTGCCGCCTTTGATATGAATCTTCATGCGCTGTCTGTGAATGCGTTGATTGCGTGAATAAGGATGCGCGAATGCGGGCTCAGTCGCTGTTGCCGGCGACGATGCCCATCACCGCCATCCGCACGGCGATGCCGAACGTGACCTGGTTGAGGATCACCGACTGCGGGCCATCGGCGACCTGCGAATCGATCTCGACGCCGCGGTTCATCGGGCCCGGGTGCATCACGATCGCGTCGGGCGCGGCGAGCGCGAGGCGCTCGGGCGTCAGGCCCCAGGTCTTGAAGTATTCCTGCGCGGAAGGCAGCAGCGCGCCGCTCATCCGCTCGTTCTGCAGACGCAGCATGATGATCACGTCGACGCCCTTCAGCCCTTCGTCGAGGTTGTGGAACACCTTCACGCCCATCTGCTCGAGACCGCCCGGCAGCAGCGTGCGCGGGCCGATCGCGCGCACTTCCGGCACGCCGAGCGTGGTCAGCGCGTGGATGTCGGAGCGCGCGACGCGCGAATGCAGGATGTCGCCGACGATCGCCACGCGCAGCTTCGTGAAGTCGCGCTTGTAGTGACGGATCGTGTACATGTCGAGCAGGCCCTGCGTCGGGTGCGCATGGCGGCCGTCGCCGGCGTTGATCACGTGCACGTGCGGTGCGCAGTGCTCGGCGATCAGGTATGGCGCGCCGCTCGATGCGTGACGCACGACGAACAGGTCGGCATGCATCGCCGACAGGTTGTTGATCGTGTCGAGCAGCGATTCGCCCTTGCTCGTCGACGACGCATTGATGTTCAGGTTCAGCACGTCGGCCGACAGGCGCGTCGCGGCAATCTCGAAGGTCGTGCGCGTGCGCGTCGAGTTCTCGAAGAACAGGTTGAACACGGACTTGCCGCGCAGCAGCGGCACCTTCTTCACTTCGCGGTCCGTCACGCTGACGAACTGCTCGGCCGTATCGAGGATGTGGTTGACGATCGAGCGCGGCAGGCCCTCGATCGACAGCAGGTGCTTCAGCTCGCCGTTTTTCGTGAGCTGCGGGTTGCCCTTCAGGAAGCCGTAGCGGAACCGGTCGGGGCTCGCGGCCGCGGCGGGATTGCCGGTGCGGCCAGTGGTGTCGGTGGTCATGGTGTGCGTGATTCCAACTATGCAAACGGGCCGCGGTGCAAACCAGCGGCCCGGGATACGGTTCGCGTGTCGTTCAGGCGCCGTGCGCCTCGACGCGCAGCGTGAACTGCGCATCGTCGCGCGCGAGCACGAGCGTCGCGCCGGCCGGCACGTCGAGCGCGCCGCCCGCGAAGCGCGCGGC